>QLUI01000398.1 GCA_018725345.1 Bacillota bacterium
GGCGGATGTCTCCTGGTTCCTGGATGAGGCAGCAATCGCTGAGGCCGGCAAGGGTGGTGTGGAGGTGGGGGAACTTCCCAAAACCTGGCGCCTGGGCTTTGAGCCCAATCTGACGCAGATGCACAGTCAGGCGGTGACACGTGTGCCGCCCGACCTGGTTGAGATGAAGCTGGTAGAGTTCATATCGAAGGAGAAGCGTCTGACTGCCGGTGGCTCCCAGGCTGGTGCCCGAGTCCACAATCTCCCGCAACGACCCCGGGATGTGGAAGATGATGGCGAGTTTCACTATGTGGTGCTTGGCCCAGGGGCCGCTTCCGAGGCGGGTAAACCCAGCGCTGAAGCGAGGCGGTTTATTAAGGAAACAACCTCTCCTGACCGGCCGCGGACCTACCAGAATGCCATCCTGCTCCTGTGCCCATCCCGAGACGGGCTGCAACTACTACGGGATCGGGTGCGAGACTATCTGGGCTGGGAAGAGGTGAACAATCTTCCTGAAACGAAGGCCTTCGATGAACTACGGAAGGTACTCCTCAAGGGATACACTGAAGAAGCCAGGCGCAAGATTCCGGACGCAGTGGTCCAGGCATACACTATTGTCGTCACTGTCTCAGTCAAAGGGGAAATTGAAGCCTTCAGAGTCACTCCTGGAGGGGAGCCCCTGTTCGAGACCATCAAAAACGACAAACGGTCACGCATCCAGGAGTCGGCGATTAGCCCTGAGGCGCTTCTTCCTGAAGGGCCATACGACCTGTGGCGGGCAGGCGAGACTTCACGGCGCGCAAGTGACTTGATACAGGCCTTCGCCCAATTCCCACACCTGCCCAAGATGCTTCGGCGAAGGGATGTCGTGGACACGCTAGCCATGGGCGTAGCGCAGGGGCATTTCGTCTTGCGTCTGACACGTCCAGATAAAAGCGTGCGCACGATCTGGCGATCCCAGCCCAACGAGGTGGATTTGCAGGAGCGCGATCTGGAAGTAGTCCTGCCAGAGGCCGCGGAACTCTCTGGGATGGATAGCAGTCTTCTTGCCCCGGGTGTTCTACCGGAGCTGTGGCCCCAGGATAGCTCTTCGATCACCGTTGGCGAGCTGATTCAGTTCTTCGACGGAAAACATGTTAGCAGGGTGCAACGGGAGGGCTATGAGGAGGCTTTCCCCGTACCAAAAGCAGTAAGAGAGGTGGTGGAGCAGGCTAGCTACGAGGCGGTAAAAGCTGGTGTTGTGTGGCTCATATCTGGCACTGCCAGCATCTTCCGCGAGGAAATTCCCCTGGGTTTATTGAGCGACGCTGCTGCACTCAACCCGCCACCTTCCGAAATCCCTGCCACAGCTCTGCTGCCCCAGAACTTGCCAGCGGCGTGGAGCCGGTCTGTTACCACGGCCGCTGCTATAAGTCAAGCATTGTCAGCGGTGCATGGGAAGCCCCTGCCCTGGCCTGTCGTGCGGACTGCTATCGAAGGAGCCATTCGAGGCCGGCTCCTGGAACTTACTACCGACTCTGGGCCGTGGCCATGCGATTGGACCGGGGCGACGAAAGTTCGTCTGCAGGTGCTGGAGGCAGTGCCACCGCTTCAACCTCCTCCACTCATTGAGCAGCGAAAGTGTGCTGAGGCTGAACTTAAACCTGCGGAACTTCAGGATCTTGTCGAAGGTCTCGGTGACGTTCTAAAAGCTGGCGCTGGACTCAATCTACGCTTCGTGCTTCGATTGGAGCTAGGCGATGGGGTTCAGACAACCACCGAGCAAATCGCCAGGCTCAATGAGATTCTCACCCAGCTTTGCGCCAAGTTGAGGTTTGAGGGGTGAACAAAATAGCGTTTTATTAACGGGAGCGGGAATACCACCAGTCTTGTACTGGTGGATGAGAGCGACCCTAGCCTTGTCCCTTCTGTGACTCAATGTATTTCCTAATTGACTCTTCAGATATATGACCTACTGAGGCATAGTATGTTCCACGACTCCAAAGGCCTGACCCCCAAAACCTTCGACCTTTTAGCTTGGGGAATTTGTTGA
>QLUI01000399.1 GCA_018725345.1 Bacillota bacterium
AAACGATTGAGCTTTACTTGACACGCACATATGTTTGTGTTAGATTATAAACAAACATATGTTTGGAGTGATTGTTATTAAAACGCTTGCAACTTTCGCATGTTGTCGGAAGAAGAAAGAGAAGCATATTCGAAAAATATTGCGTGTCTCAGTATTATTTGTAATTTGGCTGACGGTTGCAGGAGGTATCGTTTTTTCTGATAGTCCTGCTAGGGGTGAAATAAGCCTGCCTGCAAAGGTGATTGTGGACAACGGCGATACACTGTGGGGGTTGGCGATAGCTCATGCCCCCCGCGGTACGGATGTCAGAGATTATTTAGATAAAGTTTTACAAAAAAATGGGCTAACCAGCGCCTTGATCTATCCGGGGCAGAAAATAATCCTGCCCTAAAGTTGCTAAAGACGGTAAATTAAGAATTTTAGCTTATTTTAGTTTCTTCCGGAGAACTGTTGTTGCCGTTTAATTTCATCAAGGAGAGCAGTTTGTTGATCCCATTTAGATAGGCTTTTATTGAAGCTTCAATCACATCAGTGGAAGTGCCGCGACCTACAATCGTCTTGTCTTGGTATTTTATCATGATTGAAACTTCACCTAAAGCGTCGCGACCTTCAGTTACGCCGCGCAAATTGTAAGTTTCCAGACGAGGGCTGATGCCTGTAATTTTATCAATGGCGTTAAAGGCCGCATCAATAGGACCGGCACCGTAATCTGTTTCCACAAAAATCTGTTCATCTTTTTTTAGCTTGACGACAGCGGCAGGAATGCTCTTTGAGCCGCTGACTGTCTGCAGATATTCCAGTGAGTAGGTAGGAGCTGCATAGGCCAAGCGGTCTGCCATTAGAGCTTCTAAGTCTTCACGGAACACTTCTTTTTTCTTATCTCCCAAAACCAAAAATTCAGTGAAAAATTCTTCAAACTCGCTTTCATTCAAGCAAAAACCCATTTCCTGCAACTCGTGGCGAACGGCATGTCGGCCGGAACGCGCCGTGAGCACCATCTGTGCCGCTTTCCCTCCAATGAGTTCAGCACTGATAATCTCATATGTGGACATATTTTTCAGAATACCGTCCTGGTGAATTCCAGAGGAGTGAGCAAAAGCATTCATGCCAATTATAGCTTTATTTACAGGTACAGGAATGCCGGTAAGGCTAGAAACTAATCGGCTCGTTTTGTAGATTTCCTTCTGGTTGACTTCAGTGTGGAACAGGTTAAAGTAGTCCTGCCGCACAAGTAGTCCCACCACAATTTCTTCAAGTGCTGCATTGCCGGCCCGTTCGCCGATCCCATTAACATTACATTCCACCTGGCGCGCACCGTTTTGCACGGCAACTAGCGAATTAGCCACGGCTAAACCTAAATCATCATGGCAGTGTACGCTGATCGTGGCTTTGTCAATATTTGGCACACGCCTGATAAGTTCGCTTATCAATAGCCCATACTGCTCGGGGACTGCGTAGCCCACTGTATCTGGGATATTGATTACGGTGGCGCCGGCTTTAATGACAGCCTCAATGACACGACACATATAGCCTAACTCGCTGCGAGTTGCGTCTTCCAGCGAATACTGGACATCCGAGGTGTATTTTTTGGCGTATTTTACTGCTTCCACAGCCATTTCCAATAGAACTTCTGGGTCTTTACGCAGTTTATGTTTCATATGGATTTCAGAGGAGGCGAGGAAGGTGTGAATCCGGGGTCGCTCCGAGTATTTAATAGCTTCCCAGACAGCGTCTATATCCGCCTGAACTGTCCTGGCCAAGGCGGTAATGATTGGACCTCTTACTTGTTTTGCAATAGTTTGCACCGCCATAAATTCACTAGGGGAAGAGACAGGAAAACCACATTCAATAATATCAACATTTAATTTTGCCAACTGTTTGGCAATTTTTAGTTTTTCCTCTAGGTTAAGACGGGCACCGGGCGTCTGCTCACCGTCACGTAGTGTAGAGTCAAAAATCATCACTTTTTCGCTCACTATAAATCCTCCCCAGCTGAAGTTATTTTGGAAGT
>QLUI01000004.1 GCA_018725345.1 Bacillota bacterium
AACGTTGCACTCATTAACACCTATCCTCCTCCTTTGCCGACATGTTTAAAAAAAAAGGAGAAGGCGTTGAAAGCAATCCGCTTTCGCACCTTCGCCGGTGAGGACATCCACGTCCGCATATAAAATTTATGACCTAGACTTCAAGCAGTTTACACTCTGGCAAGATATCTTTCCAATTCCCATTGGTGAACAGCCATCTGATACTCTTGATACTCGATACGCTTTGCTTCCATGAACCTCTCGTAAATATGGCTGCCCAACGCTTCCAGGATTACAGTGTTTTGTTCCAGGTTATCGAGTGCCTGGCTCAAGGAGCCGGGCAAGCTTTCTATCTGCATCTCTTTGCGTTCTTCTGCCGTAAGATTGTAAATGTTCTTATCCACGGGAGCAGGCGCGTGGATTTTATTTTTTATGCCGTCCAGTCCCGCTTTCAGCATAACCGCCAAAGCCAGATACGGGTTGGCGGATGGGTCTGGCGAACGAACTTCCACACGTGTGCCCACACCGCGGCGGGCAGGGATCCGAATCAGCGGAGAACGGTTCTTTTCCGACCATGCCAGGTAGACAGGCGCTTCATAACCGGGGACAAGGCGCTTGTATGAGTTTACGGTAGGATTGGTAATGGCCGTAAAAGCCGGCGCATGTTTCAAAATGCCGCCGATATAGTAATACGCCAATTCACTCATCTGCCGCTCTCCGTCGGGATCATAGAATACGTTTTCTCCGTCTTTAAACAGCGACTGGTGAGTATGCATGCCGGAACCGTTTATGCCAAAGATAGGTTTGGGCATGAAGGACGCGTGAAGGCCGTGACGCTGTGCGATACTGCGCACCACAAATTTAAATGTGACCAATTTGTCTGCCGTTGCCAGCGCTTCATCATATTTAAAGTCGATTTCATGCTGGCCTTGCGCTACTTCATGGTGAGAGGCCTCAATTTCAAACCCCATTTCCTGCAGTGTCATAACCATATCACGACGGGCGTTTTCACCCAGATCTACCGGCGATAAGTCAAAATAACCGCCATGGTCATGGGTGATTGTGGTGGGCCGGCCCGACTCATCAGTGTGAAAGAGGAAGAACTCAGCTTCCGGGCCTGTATTTACCGTATACCCCATGGACTTGGCTTCTTCCAGCACTCTTTGCAACTGGCAACGGGGGCACCCGGCGAATGGCTCCTCATCAGGAGTATATACATCGCAGATTAGCCTGGCGACACTGCCGTCACGGGGCCTCCAGGGAAACACTGTAAAAGTATTGGGATCAGGCCGCAAGAACTGGTCAGACTCCTCAATACGGACAAACCCCTCAATAGAAGAACCGTCAAACATCAGCTCCCCGTCCAGCGCCTTGCCAAGCTGCTCTACCGGAATTGCAACGTTTTTTAATACCCCAAAAATATCTGTAAACTGGAGGCGGATAAATTTTACGTTCGCATCTTTGGCCATTCTTAAAACATCTTGTTTTGTCATACCCATTTAAATCAGCTCCTTTTTTTGCAAAATAAAACACCCCTGGGGTGCTTAATTTCCCCGGGGCGCCGTTGCCCAATAGTGTTATACTGTTTTTCACCTAAACTCATGTGCTGTAACGATAGCTTCAGCTATTCTTTTTAAAGAAACCCTTTTATTCATGCTCTGTTGCTGAATCCGCCGATAGGCTTCCCCTTCTTGTATCCCCAGATTCTCCATCAATATTCCTTTTGCCTTCTCCACCAGCACACGCGTCCCCAGCGTATTTTTTAACTTTGCTACTTCGTCCGCCATCTTCCGTAAGCGAACCTGTCCCGCTACGGCAAAATCTACTGCTGTCAACAGCGCGGTGTCGTTGACCGGCTTTAAAATCTGGCCGGAAACAACTTCATTTCTATGCTCCCTGCGCGGGTGAGTTCCGATCAACACCAATCCTATCTGGCCGTCCTCTTCCAGCATTTTAGCAGCCGACAGGCCGGCGGGCGAATCAATATCAATCACTGCAACATCAGGCTGTAATGACTGAATTAAACGCAGGGCACCCGTACCGTTATCCGTTTCCCCTACCACTAGGCAGCCGGCAGCTGATAAAATGGAACTAATTTTCATTCTACTTCCGGATGTGCCGATACTTACCACAACTCTCACGCTTCCCATAGGCACCCTCCCCTGCTGACAATAAAAGACGCCAGAACTGTTACAGATCCTGCCTCTGTAACTTGGCGCCGCTGCCTGGCACTTCATCGTACCTGTTATGTTTTTGTTTTAATTATAAGATATGCATTAGGCAATTGCAATAGTTATTTTCGGAAATGCATTCCATATTGTGAAATTTGCTTTTGCAGCTTCTAAAACTTAACGTACATATTGCCATACGGACGGATACCTACCGGAGCCAACTTAGTAAAGCTCATACCGCCAACGGTTTTTTCCTCCAAACCGAAGTAATTTTCATAACGGCTCACAATACCAGTCAAGTAATGCTGCTCTTTGGCAGTTGGAGTTGTTTTTTGAACTTCCCTGCCCAGCTTATAATCAGGCACATTACCGCGAATAAACATTACGCCGCCATGCATTCCGGTTCCACAGTAATTACCCACCGGCTCCATATCGTCAGGAAGCCCAAGCACCACTATTATGCCACCTGCCATATATTCACCCAAAAAGTCTCCTGTTTTTCCGCCAATTACAATCAACGGAACTTGCTCCTGATATTCTTTCATATGAATTCCCACCCGGTAACCCACATTGCCGCGGACAAACACCTCCCCCCCACGCATGGCATACCCCAGGGTATCACCGGCATCGCCATGAATGATAATCGTTCCACCGTTCATTGTGTTTGCCACCGCATCCTGCGCATTACCCTTTACAACAATATGAGGGCCATCCATGTATGCCGCCAGGTCATTCCCGGGAACCCCTTCAATGCTAAAACTGAAATTACCGCGAATTGCGTCAGCAATGTAACGCTGGCCGTTTACATTCTTTAGGATAATTTCAAGGGCACCGTCTTTCAGTGCCTGCCGTATACGTTTGTTTAAATGCATATAATACACACCCCGGGCGTCAATCGTAACCATAGGTACGCCTCCTTTAAAATTGCTGCCCCTGAAATCAGATTGGACTATAACGCTATTTTTTCCCTGCGAAGCTTGGGCGGCAGGCACGCATGATTGAACGAACCATCGATCAATGTGGCCTTAAAGCCGGTAATATTCACTTTTTCGCGAATCAACCATGTCAACAGACCGGCTCTGTCAATTTGCTCCACCAGCACATAACCGACAACGCGATTTTGCCGGATCACCAGTTTTCGGTACATTTTTTCCGTTTGGCTTTTTTGCAAGTAAACTTCATCTGCGGGTTCTTCATGGATCACACCGGCACTGATCAGGGGTAAGCCAAAAAAGCTGATAGCGTTCATATTCATCCCGGCATAGACCGCGTTGCCACCCGCCATATTTCGGCCGGCAGCCTCGCCTTGTGCATATGCAACTGGCAGAAGAGGGATCACTCGTTGACAGCCTGTAAGCAAATCTAATCCCTGGGCCACATCACCCGCCGCATATATTCCGGGAACATTGGTTCGCAGTGCTTGGTCCACCAAGATCCCATGTTCAGTAGCTATCTGCACACCTTCAATCAACTCTTTATTCGGTTCAATCCCAACCGCACTGACAACGAAATCACAAGCCAAGATACGCCCGTCAGTCAGCCTCACGGAAAGACCGTTGTTTTCGCCTGTGATTCCCACAGGCTCGCTGCCTATAGCCAAGTGGAGCCCGTTCTCGCTAAGATGCAGGGACAGTTTTTCCGTGGCTCCCGGGTCCAAAAAATTTCTTAGAATACGGCTGCGGACAACCAACGTGGTTTCAACGCCTGACGTTGTCAGTGCCTCGGCCGCCTTCAGTGCTGTTAAGCCGGCACCCAGAACGACCGCTTTCATGCCGTCACGGATAAACTGTTTTAGTGCAAATGCATCCTTCATCGTATAGAAGGGGAATATGCTCTCACTGTCAATACCGGGAAGTTTCAGAGCAACCGGCTTACTGCCGGTTGCGATCAGCAATGTGCCGTAGGTGACACGGCCGCCGTCTTCCAGAATCACCGCTTTGGCGTTAATATCTACTGCTGCTGCCTTCCTGCCGAACATCGTTGTAATATGATTCTTCACATAGAAATCTTCCGGCCTGTAGTTCATCTTTTCAGCAGTCACTTTGCCGGACAGGAGGTACGAAATCAGCGGGCGGGAATAGGTATGATGCGGTTCTTCAGTAATGAGAATAACCGGACTTTCTTTGTCCAGCTGCCGTATCCCCTCCACAGCACCCACGGCTGCGGCTGAATTACCGATGATTACATGCGTCATAATGGTCGTCCTCCCCTACTTCCTCGTAGACTATCGCGTCATTCGGGCAGTGCTTTACGCAGGCCGGGTCTTGGCCGCAAAGATCACACTTGGCAGCTATTTTTGTGTGCCGGCCCTCACGGACGATAGCGCCATAAGGGCAGGCGGCAATACAGGTCCAACAACCAACACACCGCTCTACTTCATTATGGACTAATCGGGTTTCCGGATCCCTGGTCATGGAGCCGGTAAGGCATGATCGGATGCAAAATGCCTCCCGGCAATGGCGGCAAGGTAAAGCAAAACAAGTGTCTTCTTTTTCTTCGATCACAATCCTTGGAGACGGGCGGTTACAATCCCTTTTAAACGTCTTGATTAAATCATTTTTATATTTTCCGTGGGCTGCAATGCAATGCACCTCACACAACCGGCAGCCTATGCAATATTCCTCTTTGATACGGATGCGCTTCATACTCATCCCTCCTATTCACCGGCTGCCTTAATGCCGAGAATTCGCAGTTCACTGTCCATCATCCCCACACCACGCAGCATCAAACGGTTGCCGCGCAGGCTCTCCACGGCGTTAATTCCCATGCCGCCAAGCATCTCTTTAAGCTCATGTTTCCAGGCCCGCAGCAGGTTGGCGGCACGCCTGGCGCCGATTTCCGGATTCAGCCGTTTAACTAATTGCGGGTTCTGTGTGGCAATACCCCAATTGCATTTCCCTGTGTAACACTTCTGACATACATGGCAGCCGAGGGAGATTAGGGCTGCAGTCGCGATGTATACAGCATCCGCACCCAATGCGATCGCTTTAATCACATCAGCACTGTGACGCATACTGCCGCCAACCACAATGGAGACTTCCTGTCGGATTCCTTCGTCACGGAGTCGGGAGTCTACCGCGGCTAAAGCCAGCTCAATCGGAATGCCCACATGATCCCGGATGCGCAGCGGAGTGGCTCCCGTGCCGCCCCTGTAACCGTCAATGGCAATAATGTCAGCACCGGCACGAGCTATACCGGATGCGATGGCAGCCACATTGTGAACCGCTGCAATCTTGACACTGATGGGTTTGGTGTATTCGGTCGCTTCTTTCAGGGAAAAAATAAGTTGAGTTAAATCCTCAATCGAATAAATATCATGGTGCGGCGCCGGCGAAATGGCGTCTGACCCCAGGGGAATCATCCGTGTCTCTGAAACCCCTTGCCCTACTTTCTCTCCCGGGAGATGGCCGCCAATGCCCGGCTTTGCTCCTTGCCCGATTTTAATTTCAATAGCGGCGCCGGCGTTTAGATAGTCAATATTTACGCCAAAACGCCCCGAAGCCACTTGTGTGATTGTATTTTTTCCAAATGGATACAGATCCCTGTGCAGGCCGCCTTCACCGGTGTTATAATAAGTGTTCTCGCTTTCTGCCGCTGCCGCCAGAGATTTAATGGCGTTTAACGAAATAGAACCAAAAGACATGGCGGAAAACATAATTGGCACATCCAATTCCAATTGTGGCGGCAGATCAACCGGTTTTCCCTTATCGTCAAGCTGCAATACCGTCGGTTTCCGCCCCAGGAATGTACGCAATTCCATCGGTTCACGCAGTGGGTCGATAGAAGGATTTGTAACCTGTGAGGCATTAAGCATCATCCGGTCAAAATAACCGGGCATGGGTCGGTCACTGCCCATCCCGGTAAGCAATATGCCGCCCGAGTTAGCCTGTGCCTGGATGGCCCGGATATCATGAACGGCCCAGGCCGCATTGCCGCTGGTTTCCTGAGGTGCACCCCAAACAGCCAACGCACCGGTGGGACACAACTCCACACAACGCCGGCAGTTGCTGCAGTTGGTGGAATCACAAAGCACTTCCTTTGTATCTATATCTAGATAATGAACCTCGTTAGCACACTGACGTACACAGACACCACAGTCAATACATCGGCAACTGTCTCTCTCCACTCTAAACGTAGGCCTTTTTGTAAAACCCATCGGTCTTCCTCCCCTCAAAGACCCGCGGTTTATGACCGCGATGTCCTCTCCCCTACAGCCATGTGGAGCATGCCTTCCTCTTCTTCCGCCTGTAATGCCTGATCATTCAGCAGGCCGATCACCGGTTCACCGCCTCTGGGCATCCAAACACGGTCCGGTTGCGGGCAAATCTCCCGAATCGCCGATTCTTCACTGGCCACATACAGAAAATCACCTTTTTCCGCAGCGGTCAGCGGGCGGAGCTTGATCCGGTCATTCAGTGCCATGATTCCCCGGGAAGAGCCAAGGACAATGCTGAACGGCCCGTTAATCAAAAGGCTGGAATAAACAAGTCTTGCAGCACGGTGAATGGCTCTTTTTTCCGGCGGCATCCGGTCGATCTCGTTCCAAAAAGGCGGCGCCACCACAGCAACTGCTACATCCAGCGGCAGTCCGTGTTTTCTGACAAGCAAATCAAAAATATACGTAATCGCTTCCGTGTCCGTCTGCAGCGTACATTTGTGACCAAACATCTCCAGATAACGGCGGTTTGCATCATATGACGAAATCTCACCATTATGCACGATTGACCAGTCCAAAAGTGTAAACGGATGAGCCCCGCCCCACCACCCCGGTGTATTGGTGGGAAAGCGGCCATGCGCAGTCCAGATATGGCCCTTATATTCTTCCAGGCGATAGAACTCGCCGATATCTTCCGGATACCCCACACCTTTAAAAGCGCCCATATTCTTGCCGCTTGAGAATACATATGCACCTGGCATGGAACTGTTAATCTCCATAACACGTTCCACCACAAATTCGTTGGTATTCATTTCATCTTGGTACAGCAATTCCAGCTTAGGTTTAACAAAATAGCGCCAGATAAGCGGTAAATTCCTGATGCCTGTAGTTTTGCGCGTTGGAATGGGCCCGCCCATCTCCATATTAAAGTTCTTGTTGAGATAGCGCTCCGTCTCTTCACGTACGGCATGGTTTTCATAAAACAGGTGGAACGCGAAGTAGTCACGGAATTCAGGATAAATCCCGTATGCGGCAAATCCGCCGCCCAATCCGTTGGACCGTTCATGCATCAGGGCGATAGACCGGATTATTTGCTCGCCGGAAACAGTATTGCCTTTACGGTTGATAAACCCGCTGATGGCACACCCGGAAGGTATGCGGATATCTCCCTCTCTGAGCATAACATTTCACCTCCCTGGCTACTCTTACACAACAAAGCTCCCAGGATATTCTTCAACAGAATACCCATGGGAGCTTCTTTGCTCTTAGCTATCTGATACATCAACGTATCTTTTAAATTATACCCTGCTCCAAATTTTCACCGGAACAGTATGGCCGGATGAAACAAGACAGCCGTAGTTGCTTTTTTTGCAGAACATCCTCTTCGTCAATCATATGCACATCGAGCATATAACTCATCTTTACCTGTTCATCAGCCATTAAGATTCTGTAATCAATCAGTAAGCAGGAATCAAGAATTTTTAGCGCTTTTTCAGTTCCACCGCTTTTGGATTTAACTTTTACCAGTAGATCAATATCCGAACAAAGCCTGGCATTGTCATTCATGGTTGATCCGTAAACATATACGCTATCCAGGTTTTCATCTATGCTCCCCAGATAATCAGCTATGCCTTTAGCCAGCGCATACCTTAAGCGGCTGTGTACATTCTCATCTCCCACTTAAAAAACCTGAAAGAAACTTTTTTCGGTTAAATGTTCTTTCAGGCAGCAAATGGATACGGCGTTAACAATAATCCTCATCATATTAAGATGATGTTCCATTGATTCCATACTCGACCCTCCTTGAGTCTGCCATTTGCCAGAGGGCAAATCAAACTAATTGGAGTTGGCGGCTCTTAGGCTTGTAAATGAATAGGACTCCAATGTGGAACCGCTCAGTATCCTATCCGCTTCTTCCCTGTCTAAATCCATTACGTAGGAAATTCCGCTCATTTCTGCAGCTTCGCGGGTCAAAGCCGCCAAGTCGTCCCTGGAAATATATTCGAGTGAAAACTTGCGCGCGCCACACATTAATTGCTGCAATCCGGTCTGCAAACGGTCAAAGTAGGTAAACAACCCTAATGCGCCTGCCGGGATTTTGCTGATGTCGTTTCCATATTTGGCCTTGAGTTTATGGACTGAATTAAATACCTGCTCCCGGCTGGTACCATATTTCTTGGCAACATCTGCCGGAACCTTGCCTTCATCACAGGCACTGCACATTGTTTTACCGACCATTACAGCCGCCAGAGGGGACCGGGCCATGCCGATGGCCTTAATATAAGGCGCTGCCAGCGCAAAGCCTTTATAAATATGGTCTTCCAGGCTAAATCCGCCGGCCATGCAGACATCGGGGATAAACTCGCCTTGCTGCTTCAAACGTTCCAAGTAGTTATATAGCAGGGCTTGCAGGTAAACTGTGGGGATACCCCATTCGTTCATCATGCGCCATGGGCTCATGCCCGTGCCACCGCCGGCACCGTCTACCGTCAGCATATCTATCTTAGCTTTTGAAGAGAATTTAACGGCCCGTGCCAGGTCCGCAGGGCGGTATGCGCCAGTCTTGAGGAATACATACTGGGCTCCTAAACTTCTCAGTTCTTCAACACGGGCCAGGAATGACTCTTCAGTCACCATTCCTACACGGGAGTGACGCTCAAACTCTTTAAATGCACCGGCTTTAAAAATCTCCTGCACATAAAGATCTTTCGGATCAGGATACACCACATAACCGCGCTTTTTCAGCGCAAGAGCCTCAGACAGAGTGGAAACTTTTACTTCCCCGCCAATGTTTTTGGCGCCCTGGCCCCATTTTAATTCCACCGCTTTAACGCCCAGTTCCTGAATCGCATACTCCAAAACACCCAACCTGGTATCTTCAACGTTAGACTGAACAACTATTTCGCCGTAGCCATCTTGCCAGTCCCGGAAATTTTGCACTCTCTTTTTGAGGTTAGGAGAATGAAGAACTCTTCCGTTTTTAATCGTGCTTTCAGGGTCCATGCCGCAAACGTTCTCGCCAACGGTAAGGATTGCGCCGGATATTGCGCACCCTGCGGCTAAATCTACCCAGTTGTCAGCCGCCACCTTTGTAGATCCCAGGCCGGGCACAACAAACGGCAATTTTAGCTTAACAGAAGAACCTGTTCCTACCTGACTTTCTAGATTTACTGCCGGGAAAATCGCTTTATCGCTATCCGCTGCAATTCCTTGCGCACCCACTGCTGTTCCCATAATGTTGAAGTGCGAAAAATCAACGGGGTAATCCTTCTCGGATGCAAAAGTAGTTGAGCCGTAAGGCTGCGGGTAAAGAACTTCCCTGCCTCGAAAGGCCGATTTTCCCACTTCACACAACCCGGGGCAACCTTCCAGGCATGTGGTGCAAAGACCACTAAAAGGAGAAACGCTGCCAGGGGTCCGATTCTTTGTAAAGGTTGCTTTGCTGGCATTTAATCCTTTGCTGAAACTCATCTCTATTCATCCTTCCTCTCGAATCACGGAATAGCACTCATTACAAAAAATCCAGCTTTTACTGTAAAATCGAAGCTATTGATTTTCAGTATTATGAAATATAATTCTGTTTATGTACTAAATTATAAAGCCATGTCTTTTTTCTGTCAATGGAATGGTGTTTCATAATGAGAAAACTTTTTAGATTATCGGGCAATAAATGGCTTATTTTCTCCTCAAATTGTCTAAATATTCAATATTTTGAAACATGGTTCCGATATTTTGCGAATATAGCAAGAAGTAGCCCAGACTACTGTATGGTGGTCTGGGCTTCCATTATTTTAGAGATTTATATCTATGACGACATTAACGGCGGTGGCCTAAAGCCAGCTGATCTGAAAACCAATACCCGTAATCATCAGGCCCGCGGTTTAGCAAAACTTCGGTCATCCCCTCCACTACCTGACGCTGGCTCCTTAGATCTTGACGAAAATCAACCCAACCGGTTATACCGCACATTAATTTTCCCTCCCACAAAAAAATAAGCGCCTCGTAAAATACGAGACGCCTTTGTCCCCAGCTTGCCGATAATAGCCAGTATATTTGGGAGCAGGCAATAATGTTACATCCTAATCAATTTTTACCGGTTTGCCAAAGCTTTTTTTATACGGTCCATAGCCTCCTGCATCCGCTTGGCGTCAACTGTCAAAGCAATCCGAAAATATCCTTCCCCATATGCGCCAAATCCCCGGCCCGGCGTGACCACCACGCCTGTTTCTTCTAAAATGTGGCCTACAAAATCGGCGGAACTTGCAAACCCCGCAGGAATGGGTGCCCAGATATAAAAGGTTGCCTTGGGAGCACGCACGTTAATGCCCATCTCTTGCAAAGCAGCCACCGCCACATCGCGCCGTTCCTGATACATCGCCGACAATTGGGCCTGAAAGCCTTCCCTTGCAGAGTTATTAAACGCCTCCGCCCCTGCGTATTGTATAGCTTTAAATGTTCCTGAATCTATATTCGTTTTATAACGGGATAAAACTTCGATTATCTCTGCACGGCCAACTGCATAGCCAATCCTCCAGCCGGTCATATTAAATGTTTTTGACAGTGAGCCAAACTCAATGCACACATCCTTGGCTTCAGGAACTTCCAGGAAAGAAATGGGCTTGTAGCCGTCATAAGCGATCTCGCTGTAAGCCTGATCATGGCAAACGATGATATTATGTTTTCTGGCAAATTCCGATACACGAGCAAAAAACTCGGGCGATGCTTCTGCCCCGGTAGGATTGTTTGGGTAATTTAGAAACATTAATTTGGCACGCTCCGCTACTTTTAAATCAATAGCAGACAGATTCGGCAAAAAATCATTTTCAGCAAGCAAAGGCATTGAGACAACCTCTCCGCCGGCAAACATAGTACCGATACTGTAAACGGGGTAACCCGGATCCGGAACCAAGTTTATATCGCCGGGATTAACAAAGCATGCGCTAATATGGGCAATTCCCTCTTTTGAACCGAGCAGCACGCAAACTTCTTTTTGCGGATCCAATTCCACATTATGCCTCTGCTTATAATAGTTAGCCACCGCTAGTTTAAATTCCGCCAGGCCTTCATCCGGAGGATAAGTATGGTTGCGCGGCAATTGCACTTCTTCCATGGCTTTTTTTATAATATAATCCGGAGTGGGCTGATCTGGGTCGCCAATTCCCAACTTAATTACGTCTATCCCTTTTTCCGCTGCTACCTTAATTTTTTTATCGATTTCAGCAAAAAGATAACGGGGCAGGTTATTAATTCTTTCTGCAGGCCTAATCTTTATACTCACGTCGAATCACTCTCCTCGTTGAAGATACTTTTGTGCAAATTCAGAATCCACAGCCAGTTCTCCTGTAAAAACTTCTGTTGCCGGGCCCGACATATACAAGCGGTTGTTTTCACGCCAATGAATTGTCAGCTCTCCGCCGGGAAGACAAAGTATCGCCTTACGGGATAACCTGCCTGTTATTACCCCCACCACCAATACAGCGCAAGCACCTGAGCCGCAGGCCAGCGTCTGTCCGACGCCACGCTCCCAGACACGAAACCGGGCTTTCTCCGGCGACACAACCTCCACAAACTCAACATTGGTTTTTTTGGGAAACATTTCATGCGCCTCAAGCGCAGGGCCCCAAACGTCCAGAGGAACCGCAGAAGTGTCATCGCAAAAAATAACGCAGTGCGGGTTGCCAATGGAAACGGCCGTTATTAAAAAACTTTCCCCCGCTGCCAAGATCTCTTCATTTACGACACGGCGCCTCGCTCCTACAACAGGCACCAGGTCGCTTTCAAGAATCGGCTCCCCCATATCCACTTCAACACTTGCCACCTTATTTCCGCTTACTTCCAGGCGGAGTGTCTTTACCGTATTAAACATCTCCACCGAAATCGCTGTTTCACGGGTCAGCCCCTTTTCATAAAGATATTTTCCCACACAACGCAAAGCATTACCGCACATTTCTGCTTCAGAACCATCAGCATTAATAATCCTCATCCGAAATTGAGCTTTCTCAGACGGATGCAAAAGAACCAAACCGTCTGCTCCAACGCCAAAATTTCGTTCACAAAGCTCCCGAGCAAGCCGGTCAATATTTTTTAACGACAATGAGAAATCCTCAATCACAACAAAGTCATTGCCCAAGCCGTGCATCTTTACAAAATTCACAATATTGCACCTCCCTCGTCTCTCTTACCCAGCAATTTTCCGTATCATGATATCTATTTCCATAACTCCTAACTATCATGGATGGTTCTCATACCATTAATGGTTTTACTAATAAAGATATCCGTCTCAAACTCTAACCAACTCAAAGCAATGAAATCAAAATACGAAATAAAGTAACCAGGCTGTTTGCAAAGCTTCGAACTCATGGTCTTATACGTAAAGCTCCTCGTTCCAGAAAATATTATGTCTCTTCCAAAGGCTATCGCGTAATGGGTGGAATATTATATCTAAAAGAGAAGGAGTACACCAAATATACTCTTAATCATTTTCAATTCGTAATTTGAGTATTTCGGTGCTTCAGACTACGTGAACTGCTCTATTTTGACGCACTGTTTATGGGCGAACGCTCTTCTTTTTCAGAAAAAACTGTTCTTTTTGGGATAAAAAGATACCATTATTTCAAATTACGAATTGAAGTTAATCATATGCGCCTCGAAAAAACTCCAGACAAAAATATCGCTTGAAACCATTGGTATAGCTGGGTTAGTGAGTTTGCATTTTCAAACAACTTGTTTTTTTTGTTTGTTGTTGGACAATAATATAGAGGACGCATTATACCAACTTTTTTTCTGTCTTGAGCATTTTAATAGCTGCTACCGCATCCGGCTCACCAAAAATTGCCGTTCCTGCCACCAGTACTGTGGCGCCCGCCTCTTTGACCAGCGGCGCTGTTTCCGCACTGATTCCACCATCCACCTGAATATGAACGGGACGATCCCCCAACAGCTCTTTTAAACGTCGGATTTTCGGCAAAGCGGACGGAATAAATTTCTGTCCGCCAAAACCGGGATTCACACTCATTATCAACACCAGATCAATGTCAGACAAAATATATTCCAGTACAGAGAGTGGCGTTGCCGGATTCAGCGCCACTCCGGCTTTAACTCCCAAGTCACGAATCATCTGTAACACACGATGCAGATGAGTGCATGCTTCCGCCGACACAGTGATCAAATCGGCTCCGGCTCGCATAAAGGCTTCCAGATAACGCTCAGGTTTTTCAATCATTAAATGCACATCGAAAAATAGCGAAGATTGACTGCGTAACGAGCTTACTACCTGAGGCCCCATAGTGATATTAGGAACAAAATGTCCATCCATTATATCAAAATGCAGCCAATGCGCTCCACCTTCCTCAACCTTTTTCACTTCTTCCGCCAGACGAGAAAAATCGGCAGATAGAAGCGATGGGGCAATTTTAACCATGTCAGTATCTCCTCTCCTGGGTTAGAACCTCGTCCAGAAAGACGAGATAGTTCTTGTAGCGAGATTCACCTATCTTGCCGGAGGCGACCGCCTTTTTCACGGCACAATCCGGCTCACTCCGGTGTCTGCAGGGATTAAACCGACATTGAGGAGCAAATGAGAAAAATTCAGGGAAACATAACGGCAATCTTTGCGAGGAAACAGCCGCTAGGAGCAACTGATTAAATCCGGGAGTATCTGCCACTAAGCCGCCGCAGTCAAGCGCCAACAGTTCAACCTGACGTGTAGTATGCCGGCCGCTCTTCAGTCTTTCAGAAATTTCACCGGTGCGCAGCTTTAAACCGGGCTGAATACAGTTTAAGAGCGAAGATTTTCCTACGCCGGACGGACCGGCCAAAACCGAAATTCTGCCGCAGAGTTGCTGCTTAAGCTCCTCTATCCCCTGCCCGAATTTTGCACTAGTCATGAACAGCAGATATCCGGCATTCTCATAGAGATTCCGCAAAGATTGCTTCGCTTCTTCATGGGGTAGATCTTCTTTATTCATACAAATAATTGCGCGCAACTGCTCGTTTTCAGCCAACACGAGCAATCTATCCAAGAGTTGCAAGGAGAGCTGGGGGTTTTGCGGCGCACAGACTATCACCACCTGCTCCACATTGGCAATCTGAGGACGGGGAAAAAGCGTCTCCCGCAATTCAACAGCATCCAAGACTCCTTCCTGACCAAACAGAGGAGTTATACAAACGCGATCCCCCACATAGATTGCTGTCCCATCCTTCTTAAAGCGGCCGCGGGCACTGCAACGGTATTCGGTACCGTCTTCTGCCCGCACGTCATAAAAACCGCCGACTGCTCTAATAATAATTCCCCGCAGCACCTTCACCCCTTATTCTATGGAAAATTTCTTATCTCCACATTGTTTTGCCAACGCACTTCCACTTCTCCGCTACCTAAGCCAAAAGTGATAAACTGTTCGCCTGTATTTCGAAATTTCTCTGTCCGCTCACCTGATCCATCGCGAACAATTACGGTCACTTCCTCGCCTATGGGAATATCATTGGTGAGAATTTGAATTTCATGTCTTTGCAATACGGGTCGTCCGGAACCTTTGCTAACAGTCAAATCCACCGAAGTTCCGGCCTGCACCAACTCACCTGCTATGGGGCTCTGGTCTATCACCTGCCCGGCTACATAGGTATCACTATGTTCCTCAGCTACAAAGCGCAATCCCAGGCCAAAAAGGTCCAGCCATTTTTTTGCGTCCTCCAAATTCAGTCCGCGCAAATCCCGCACGGGGAAAGGTTTGCCCCCGATACTTACATTTAGTGTTACTGTGGATCCCCTGGAAATACGATGACCCTTACCGGGATTCTGAGTAATGACTGTTCCAGAGAGCTCTTCGCTATGCCGTTCAAGCACTTCAACCGCAAATCCCTGCCCTTCTAAAAGCAATGTAGCTTCACGCACCATCTTCCCCACCACATCTTCCACTTCAACCATGTCCGGCCCAATACTTAAGACAAGTTCAATTTCCCGACCTTTTTTAACGACACGCCCTGCGGCGGGCGATTGGCTAATCACATGGCCAGAAGGCACAATATCACTGACCGCTTGGTCTGCCACGCGGTGCACCAACCCAGCTTCAGTTAAAATGGTTGCTGCCTGAGACAATAATTCGCCTTCCACCACCGGTACTTCGACATCAGGGACGACCCAATACGCCCGCAACATCAGCACACCAAATATCAGCAGAGCAATCATTAGCAACGCTGCAACGAGCGCTGCCCTATGGATCGGCTTCAACCTTCTTTTTCCTGTCATCTTTACATTTTCCGTTTGCCCCGTTTGCCTTGGGTTAGGAGCAAGCAACTGATCAGCTGCAACGTTTTCTCTGCCATTTAAAAAATTAGACAACTCGCCGGACATTTCCCTTGCTGAAAAGTAGCGGTTCTCCGGATTTTTTTCTACCGCTTTGCGAATAATGCGTTCAACTTGGACAGGTATTTGCGAATTAATTTCCCGCGGCTTTGGAAACGGCTCCTGGATATGTTTTAGCGCCACCGAAACTGGTGAGTCACCGCTGTATGGAACTTTTCCTGTCAACATTTCATAGAGCACGATACCTAGTGAGTAAATATCTGACTTTTCATCTGTTTGGCCGCCGCTTGCCTGCTCGGGTGAAAAGTAATGAACGGAACCCAAGAAAGCATCGCTATATGTTACTGTAGAGGCAGTCACAGCTTGAGCGATACCAAAATCAGTCACTTTCAACCGGCCGTCCTCACCAATCAAGATATTGTGAGGCTTAATATCACGATGGATAATGCCATGTTTATGGGCTTTACTTAAAGCATGAGCTATCTGACAGGCATAGTCCACCGCCATGCGTAGCGGTAAACGGCCTAGATCATCAATCAATTCTTTTAAAGATTGACCCTGAATATATTCCATCACAATATAGCGGATGCCATCTTCCTCACCCACATCGTAAATGCTCACAATATTTGGATGGGAAAGGCTGGCAGCAGCTTGTGCTTCCCGGCGAAAACGGCGAACGAAATCAAGATCGCTCACATATTCAGGACGCAATACTTTAACTGTCACATGGCGATTAAGCAGATTATCCATCCCTTTATAGACAAATGCAGTCCCGCCATCGCCAATTTTTTCCACCACCTGGTACCGCTTCCCCAAAATCTTACCAATCATCTCGTCACCTCAGTCAGCAAACCTACATTATGAAGCGATCACTATTATTGCCGTTATATTATCGATGCCACCCCGCTCATTAGCCAGCTCAACCAACCGTTCCAGAATATCTTCCGGTGGGTCGCCTGCCTGAATCTCCCGTAGCAGCTCTTCATCATCGAGCATGCCATAGAGACCGTCGGTGCAAAGCAAAAGAAAATCACCAGACTGCAGCAGAACTTTTTTGATTTCAAATGACGGAGCATACTCAGTTCCAAGGGCCTGAGTCAAAATATGGCGCTGTGGATGGTTTTTCTTCTCTTCCTCACTAATTTGACCGGAACGAGCCAGTTGTGATACTAGAGTATGGTCTTCAGTAAGCATCTCAAAACGGCCTTGGCGCAGCAAATATGCACGGCTGTCGCCGATATGCCCAATCCATGCCTGCGCTGAAACAGTAAGAAGCAACGTCAGTGTTGTCCCCATACCGACGCACTCCGTCCCATTACCGCCTGTCAGAAGAATTTTAGAGTTTGCGGCAATTAATATTTCTGCCAAAAAGGACTCAATAGTGCAACCTTCTTCCACTTTCTCATGAAGCGTTAGTCGCTGCTCTATCAAGGATTGCTTTACAGTCTCCAGGGCAAGCGTGCTGGCCACCTCTCCGGCCGCATGTCCACCCATCCCGTCTGCCACGGCAAACAGGGAAAGTGTTCCTTCCTGCCAAATCAGATAGCCGTCTTCATTTTTCTCTCTCACTCTTCCCGGGTGGCTAATCCCCGCGGCTCTCATTACTTTCACCCCTTGCATGCTAACAATCCCCACTCATCTTGTTACTTAACTGCCCGCAAGCTGCGGCAATATCTGCACCCAGCCTGCGTCTTACTCAAGCAAGTATACCAAAGCGACCAATAAATTGCAATGCAACTGCTTGGCCGCCATTTCGTATCAATCATCGCTTTTTTAATTGCATAGGAAATTATATCCTACAGGGAAGCTACGATCCTATGCAAGGGGGATGTTTTGGGGGATTCCCCCTTATTCTTGCGGGGTGCAAAAGGACCGTCAGACCAACGCGATGTGGCGCCGTCCCCTAGCGGATAAAAAAAGACGCTTCATCTGTCACAAAAAACGCGAAGCGTCTTTTTTAATTTCGCCGCTTATCCAGCTTAATTCCGTCTGTCACGCAAAATCAAAAGCCGGATTAGTTGAGTGATAGCAACTGCAGCGGCAGCAAGGTAAGTCAGAGCCGCAGCGTTTAATACCTGGCGCGTCGGCCCTACTT
>QLUI01000040.1 GCA_018725345.1 Bacillota bacterium
CGTCTGTTTCTGTCGGCTTTGCCACCAATTTGGCCATAATTCTTTTATTTGGCCCGGGTCCGGCGGCCTGGGTCAACTTTGCCACAATTATATATTTTCGGAAAGCGGAACATCGCAAAGCGCTGTATCAGGAGTTGTTTAATGCTTCACAACTGACGCTGACGGCCGGCGGCGCCGGCTATGTTTATCTGCTGGCAGGGGGGATTCCCGGAGAGGTAGTCTTTCCCCGAGCCTTCTTCCCCATGGCGGTAGCTATTTTAGCCAATTTTTTTATTAACGTCCTTTTGGTGGGAATTATAATCTCCTTAACCCAAAAAAAATCATTCCGCAACGTTTGGCTGGTGACTTTCAGATGGAGCCTTCTCAACTATCTTGCCCTTTCCCCCCTGGGGATTTTAATTGCCATCGTATATGGCAGTATTGGGATAGTTGCCGTCCTTCTATTAATGCTGCCGCTGATGGTGGCGCGGCATACTTTTATCCTTTATATGGAGATGCGCAACCAGTATATCAGCACAATTAAAGCTTTGACAAAGGCGATTGACGCGAAAGACCATTACACCCACGGCCATTCCGAGCGGGTGGCAGCATATGTAGTCGCTATCGCCTCAGAGTTGAAGTTGCCGGAAGATTTTCAGGAGAAACTTGAGTTCCTGGCGCTGATGCATGATATCGGTAAAATCAGTATTCCGGAAACAATCTTAAATAAACCGAGCAGACTCTCAGATGATGAGTTTGATTTAATCCGCACTCATCCCGAAGTCGGGGCGGAAATCATCAAGAATATTAAACTGATCGGCGAATATGCCGATATTGTGCGACATCATCACGAGTGGATTGATGGACGTGGTTATCCCGGCGGCATTACAGGTGAGAAAATCTCGCTTGGCGCGAGAATCATGAGCGTGGCTGATGCCTTCGACGCCATGACATCAGCGCGGAGTTACAGTGCGCCTAAGAGCAAGCAGGAGGCGCTGGCGGAACTTGAACGCTGCTGTCATACGCAGTTCTGTGCTGATGTGGTGAAAGCCTTTGTGAAAGTACTGCGAAGAAGAGGTGAAATTTCTTGATTCTGGTAGGCGTGATCCTGGCGGTGGCAGTGGCGCTACTTAGAGGCGGGAGGCTTTCGCGGCTTAGTGATTTAGGATTAAAGCTGCTACCGCTTGTCTGGTTGGTGTTAATCATGCGCTCCCTGGTGTCCGTTCTGGAAAGTCGGGGAATGAGTTGGGCGCCTTTGCTGCAGGTGGCGGCATTTCTCATCTTGTTCGTAGTTCTTGTGCGAAACCTGGATGCAGCGGGAATGAAACTGTTTGGCTTAGGCAGTCTGTTGAATTTTCTGGCAATCGCGGCAAACGGCGGGGCAATGCCTGTCTCACCCGCTGCTTTGGCTGTTTTGGGAGTGAGTAAGCTGCCGACCGGTACCCACACACTCTTAACTCCTGAGAGCCGCTTATCATTTTTTTCAGATATTATCCCGTTATGGCTGCCCTACCCCCAGGTGATTAGTGTGGGCGATATGCTGATGGTTGCCGGGATGTTTTTATTTATCCAGCAGAAGATGCTTGCCGGGCGCGGACTTGTTTCAGCCGAGAAATAATGATAAAATAAGTTTGGATTCTGTAAGGGAACCGTTAGGTTCCTTTTGTATTATAAATATTGGAGGTTTTGGCATGCGCGGCCTGATAGCCAAACTTATCGGTGATGTAAACCAACGTGAAATCCGTAAGGTGAAATCCATGGTTGAGAGGACTAACCTGTTTGAGGAAGAGATAAAAGCATTGACGACAGAAGCTCTGCGCGCTAAAACGGCGGAATTTAGAGAGCGGTTAAATATTGCCCTGGGCGAGCAGCGTCAACAGCTGGTTGAACTGAAAGCAGCTTTGCCCCCTAATGCAGACGCCCTGGAACAACGGGAATTGGCGGATGCGGAAAAAGAGCTGTTTAAAGCGGAGCAGGCAGCGCTTTTGGAACTTTTGCCCGAGGCTTTTGCTGTGGTGCGGGAAGCGGGCTGCAGAGTGCTGAGAATGCGCCATTTTGATGTGCAACTCTTGGGCGGTATTATCCTGCATCAGGGGCGGATTGCGGAGATGAAAACGGGCGAAGGAAAAACGCTGGTGGCCACTTTGCCGGCGTATCTTAACGCCTTGACAGGTCGCGGTGTTCATATTGTCACAGTTAATGATTATCTGGCTGCGCGCGACAGGGAATGGATGGGGCCACTTTATGAGGTTTTGGGTTTGTCGGTGGGCCTGATTGTCCACGGGCTGGAGCAGGCAGCGCGACGTGTTGCGTATGCCGCTGATATTACCTACGGCACTAACAACGAGTTCGGCTTCGACTATCTGCGGGAGAATATGGTGCTTTACCAGGAAAATCTGGTGCAAAGGCAGTTGTATTACTCAATAGTGGATGAAGTGGACAGCATCTTAATTGATGAAGCCAGAACGCCGCTGATTATCTCCGGACAAATGAAGACGGAAGAGAAGCAGCATGATGACTATGCCCGCATTGACAGTGCGGTGCGGCGGCTGAAGCAGGATACTCATTTTGAAGTTGACGAGAAGGCTAACTCGGTGACTTTAAGCGACGAAGGCGAGCGTCAAATAGAGACATTATTGGCTGAGAAAGGTCTTTATGGGGAAGAAGATATCGTCTACGAAGAAGTGGAAGATGAACAGGTCTTGGAAACAGGTCAGACTCAGCATAGAAGCATCATTAAAAAGAAAGTGGAGAACGCGCTGCGAGCCCACAATCTGATGAAACGGGACAAAGATTATGTCGTCACAGACGGACAGATTATTATTGTGGATGAATTTACCGGCCGCCTGATGTACGGGCGTCGCTATAGTGATGGGCTGCATCAAGCGATAGAGGCCAAAGAAAGGGTAAAGGTGGCCAAGGAAAGTATGACGCTGGCCTCCATCACATTCCAGAATTATTTCCGCATGTATAAAAAATTAGCCGGCATGACTGGGACGGCTGCTACGGAGGAAGCGGAATTTCAAAGCATCTACGGCATGGACGTAGTTGCAATCCCCACAGATAAGCCCATGGTGCGTCATGATTTGTCGGACGTGATTTATAAGACAAAGCATGGCAAATTTCGGTGGGTTGTGGAGGAAATTCTTGAACGTCACAAAACGGGGCAGCCTATGCTGGTGGGGACGATCTCCATTGAGACATCTGAAGAGTTAAGCCGCATTTTGCATAAGCGCGGCGTGCGGCACGAAGTGCTAAACGCCAAACATCATGAACGCGAGGCTAAAATCATTGCCCAGGCAGGACGCCTTGGTGCGGTAACGATTGCTACAAACATGGCGGGGCGCGGCACAGATATCTTGCTGGGCGGCAATTCTGAATCTTTGGCGGAAGATGGGTTTCGCGCGGAATATGGTTGCTCCCTGGAAGAATATAGGAGTAGGCCGGCTTTGTCCGAAAGTGAAAAAAACAATGCGCATACTCATTATGAGAAGTTGCTGGAGAAATACAGAGAAGAAACCCGCTGTGAGCGGGAGAAGGTAATTGGAGCGGGCGGCCTCCATATCTTAGGGACAGAAAGGCACGAATCAAGGCGAATTGACAATCAGTTGCGCGGTCGTTCCGGTCGCCAAGGAGATCCCGGTTCCAGCCAGTTTTATATCTCGCTCGAAGATGATCTGATGCGCCTCTTTGGTGGCGATAATATTTATGGAATCATGGAAAAACTGGGGTTAGACGAAGATACGCCTATCGACCATCCGCTAATCAGCCGTGCGATTGAGTCTGCTCAGAAGAAAGTGGAAAACCGAAACTTTGAAATCCGAAAACATATTTTGGAATATGACAATGTAATTAATGAGCAGCGAGAAGTGATCTACGCTCAGCGCCGCCGGGTACTGGAAGGGGAGAGCCTGCGCGAGACTGTAATGGAATGGCTGCCTGAACTGGTAAACGAAGCGCTGACTCAGTATGCCAGCGACAAAGTGTATGATGACGAATGGGATCTGGAAGGTTTACTGACCTGGGCTGAAGGAATTTTTCTGGCTCATCGGCGGCTGAAGAAAATTGAATTAGAGGGAAAAAGCAAGGATGAGCTGCATGAGATTTTTCTGAGCGCAGCTATTGATGCCTATAGCGGACGAGAAGAAAAAATCGGCGTTGAAACTATGCGTGAATTGGAACGAGTAGTGATTCTTCGCATTGTTGACTCCAAGTGGATGACCCATATTGATAGCATGGATGAACTGCGGCATGGTGTGGGGCTGCGGGCCTACGGACAGCGTAACCCTTTGGTGGAGTATAAGTACGAAGCGCATAACATGTTTAATGCAATGATTCACGCCATTAAGGAGGAGTCGGTAAGTTTACTTTACCGTATTCAGGTTGCGGCACCGCCGCAACGCCAAGCAGTGGCTGTAACTGATGATGCGCCTTCAAGTCTTGGCTCTGCAGCGCATGCGCAGTCCCGTGCGGTTAAGAAGGTAGGACGGAATGACCCGTGTCCTTGCGGCAGCGGGAAAAAATATAAAAAATGTTGTTGGAAGTAGGTGCAAGATGTCAGCGGAAATTAAAATTGCTTACAAGGAACTTTGCGAGCGTCTTACCGAAATGAGTGTTTCCCTTTGACGTTGCTCAAAAAAGTGAACTTATTCGGAAGCTCTCAGAAGACTCAGGTCGTGTGGAGTTCTGGTCCGATGCCGATAAAGCGCAAAAAATTATCCAGCAGTTAAAGACGTTGCGCGATGATGTTGAACTAGTAGTGGCTGCGCGCCGGAAGCTAGATGACCTGGACGTGACCATTACGCTCGCGGCTGAAGAAGGTGACGCAGAACTGTGGGTTGATGCAGCAGAAAATGTTACTGCCTTGGCATTGGAAATTGGCAGGCTGGAGTTAGCTGTTCTCTTCAGGGGGCGCTATGATGACCATAATGCTATCATCGCCATTCACCCCGGCGCCGGTGGCACAGAGTCCCAAGACTGGGCTGCCATGTTGGTGCGGATGTATACCCGCTGGGCTGAAAGGAAAAATTTTCTAGTGGAAATCATGGACCTGCTTCCCGGAGACGAGGCAGGAGTTAAAAGTGCCACACTTTTAATAAAGGGGAAAAATGCTTACGGTTATCTTAAGGCAGAGCGAGGTGTTCATCGTCTGGTGCGCGTTTCCCCCTTCGACTCCGCAAGTCGGCGCCACACCTCCTTTGCTTCCCTAGACGTGTTGCCGGAGGTGGAAGAAGGGGAGCAGGATGCGGAGATTAAGCAAGATGAATTGAAGATTGATACCTACCGCTCCAGTGGGGCCGGCGGACAACATGTTAATACTACCGATTCTGCAGTGCGGATTACACATCTACCTACCGGCTTTGTGGTTCAATGCCAGAATGAGCGTTCGCAGCATGCCAATAGAGATCGTGCAATGAAGGTGTTACGCGCCAAGCTGGCAGATCTGCAGCAGCGACAACAGTTGGAAGAACGGAGCAGTATCAGGGGGCAACAAAAAGAAATTGCTTGGGGCAGTCAGATTCGCTCCTATGTGTTTCAGCCCTATACCTTGGTGAAAGACCATCGTATCGGCATGGAAGTAGGCAATATTAACGCGGTAATGGACGGTGAGCTGGATGAGCTGATTGAGTCTTACCTGCGCCAGACAGCCGGGAAGCAAGGGTAAAGGAGAGGGGGGTGCAGGGATGGCCAAGTATCAAGCAGGCAAAGAATATGCCGTCGTCCTGCTGGGCACCACCTTAGTGGCCGCAGCCTTTCAATTATTTCTTGTGCCAAACCAAATTGCAGCCGGCGGAATCAGTGGCTTAGGAGTCATTTTCTTTCACCTCCTGGGTTTGCCGGTGGGACTGACCATCTTCTTTTTGAATCTGCCGCTTTTTATTTTGGCAGCGCGGTTGTTTGGTGGCAGCTTTATTGCTCGAGGCCTCTTTGGCGCGATTACTCTGTCGCTAATGGTGGAGCTACTGGTATTTTTGCCGGTGCTGACGAAAGATCTTTTGCTAGCTTCACTTTACGGAGGGGCTTTGATGGGTGTTGGCGTTGCCCTTGTGTTTCGGGCAAGAGGTTCCACCGGCGGCACGGTTTTAGCGGCTCAGGTTTTAAACAAGCTGTTCGGCTTTACTATGGGCCAAAGTCTGCTCAGTGTGGATTTTTTAGTAGTTGTTTTTGCGGGTATCGTGTTTAGTTTGGAGCTTGCTATGTATGCTCTAATCTCGCTGTTTGTGAGCAGTAGGGTGATTGACCTTGTGCAAGAAGGAATCAGCAGCAGTAAGGCTGCCCTCATAATTTCCTCCCATACAGAAATAATTGTCGATAATATTCTCCTGGAGCTTAATCGCGGAGCTACCATCCTTCACGGTAGAGGTGCCTATACTGGACATTCGCGTGAGATGGTGCTGACAGTAGTTTCCCAGTCAGAGGTCCAGCGCCTGAAAACCATTGTACAGGAAGTCGATCAGCGAGCTTTTGTCATTCTGGGTAATGCCCATGAAGTTTTGGGGGAAGGTTTTAAGGTGGCTAAGCTGCGCAAGGCAGATATTAATTAACTAAATTTGAAATAAGGAGAAGCGGCGGATTTGACAAATCCGCCGCTTCTCCTTATTTTTCGTATGGGAGGGGCACAAGGTTGTCAGTGTTCGTGACAATACTGAAAAGATCGGGGTCGTAATTGAAAGGGTGAAAATATTCGCATATTTTAAATTTAGTTTCGCTGATCGGCATCAATTTCCCTTTATGGCGTGAGTTGACAAATCAAGCAAAAGAAGTAGAAAAAAAAAATTTTTTGCAAAAAAAAAATGTCTAATTAAAAAGGTTTTTCTAAATAACTGTCGAACTTATGTTAAGTACGAGCAGGAAATTGTCATTATTGATTAAGCTTAAAAACAAAAAAACATTTCGCGCTTTGTTCTTGCAATAGGAAATTGTTTCATTCAAAAAAGCTACGATCCTATTCAAGGTGGTTGCTAAGGAGGAATTCCCTCTTCACACCCTATTGAGTAGGGAAACCTGATGATTTTCTATAAAAACAAAAAAACATTTCAGGTGGAATGGAGTGTCTTCATGATCGAATTTCAGCGCGTTTCCATGGCCTATCCTAATGGCGTAACTGCGTTGAAGAATATAAATTTGGCGGTTGAACAAGGTGAATTTGTTTTTCTGGTGGGAGAGAGCGGGGCAGGCAAATCAACGCTAGTCCGTCTCTTATGCCGCGAGTTTCTGCCTACAGAGGGCAGTATTAGAGTACAGGGGCGGGACATTGCCCGGCTGAAACGCCGGGAAGTGCCGTTTTTTCGCAGAAACATTGGAGTGGTTTTTCAGGATTTCCGCCTGCTGGAAAATCGAACTGTTTATGAGAACGTGGCTTTTGCCATGCAGGTGGTGGGGGCGACGGTAAGGGATATGCGCAGGAGAGTGCCGGATGCTCTGCAGTTGGTTGGTCTGGCTGCAAAGGCGAAGATGAAGCCGCTCGAACTGTCAGGCGGAGAACAACAACGGGTCTGTTTGGCTCGCGCTATTGTTAATCAGCCTTCGTTAATTATTGCTGATGAACCTACCGGCAACTTGGATCCTAGAACCTCCATGGAAATTATGGATGCTCTGAAAGCCATCAATATTTGTGGCGCAACCATTATTATGGCTTCGCATGATAAAGAGATTGTGGACGCAATGCGTCAGCGGGTACTGGTGCTAGAAGGCGGAAAAGTGGTTCGGGACGAACGATGGGGAGTTTACTGCCAACATGCTAATTAGAAATTGGCTACACTTTATAAAAGAAGCATTTAGCAGTGTCTACCGCAATGGCTGGATGAGTTTTGCCTCCATTGGTGTTGTGGCTGTCACATTATTTATTTTGGGCAGTTTTATTTTGCTGAACATCAACGTTGAGTATATATCCGAGGATATTAAACAGCAGGTGCAGATTGTTGCTTTTGTTGATGAGTCGCTGGCGTCTGATCAACTGAACTCGCTCCGTGTTTCCCTAATTCAGATGGGAAAAGTGGAAGAAGTTCGTTTCGTTTCCCGTGAAGATGCGCTGGAGCGTCTTAAAGAAGAGCTGGGTCCGTTGGTAGAAGGGTTCGAGGGGAGCGAGCGCAATCCGCTGCGCGATTCGTTTGAAATTCGCGCCATTGTTCCGGAAGACATTCCGGCTGTGGCTGAAGAGGTGACTGAGTTACCAGGCATTGCCAGAGTTGATTATGGCAAGGGCGTGGTCGAGCGACTCTTTAGCATTACAGGCGCAGTAAGGTGGATTGGCATAGCCTTCATAATTGGGCTGGCACTGACGGCAATGTTTTTAATAGCTAATACGATTAAGCTTACAGTAAACGCCCGCGCTAAAGAGATTATGATTATGAAGTACGTTGGTGCCACAGAGTGGTTTGTGCGCTGGCCGTTTTTAATCGAGGGCATATTACTGGGCTTTTTAGGTGCGCTGTTGCCCACTGTTTTTTTGATGTTTATTTACAGCGAGGCTGTGGCGTGGACAAACTTAAATCTGCATTTTTTACCTCTTGTGTCACCAGGTGCGGTTATCATGGAGCTGGCCAAGCTCTTGCTGGTACTTGGCACTGTAGTTGGCGGTATTGGTAGCCTTGTCTCCATGAGACGATTCTTAAAAGTCTAATGTTTGGGAGTGATGGCTTTGTCTAAGTGGAGATCGGGAATAATTCTGCTGATGGCAGCGTTTTTGCTGTTTAACAGTATCTTGCCCGTCTTTGCCAATCAGATTACCGAAAGGCAAGAAGAATTGGGTTCGGTGCGTGCCGATATCAATGAACGGAGAAAAGAACTCCAACAAAACAGAGCTGAACAGGACAAAGTGTTGTCAGAAATTCGGTGGATGGAGTCGGAAATAAAGGTAACTCAGCGAGAGATCGCCTTGCTGGCTGATAGAATTAGCACAACGGAAAACAGAATTGCGGAAAATGAGACGAATCTGGCGGCAGCGGAAACGCAGATCAAAGAAATGGAGGGTCTGCTAGCCACTCGTTTGCGTGCCATTCATGAAAATGGCAGTATTAGTTATCTGGAAGTCCTTTTTAGTAGCGCCTCTTTCGCCGAGTTCCTAAGCCGTTTTAATGACTTGCAGTTAATTATTGCGGAAGACAGAGTGCTATTAACTGAATTTCAGTCGGAGCGGGAACGGATTGCGGGAATAAAAACTGCTTTGGAGCAAAAGCGTCAGGAATTGCAAGTTATGCGTGAGCAAAGTATTACAGAAGTCAGCAATTTGGAGAAAAAACAGACTGAGCAACAGCAATTGCAGGTAGCGCTTGATGCAGAGCATGAAGAAATGGAAAACGTCGTTCGTCAGATGGAGCGGGAAGCCAGCCAGATTGAAAGAATTATTAGGCAAATGCAGGCAGCACAACGCCGCTCTAGGCAAACGAGGACTGCTTTTCGCGGTTCTGGGCAAATGGCTTGGCCGGTACCGGAGTTTGGTCCCGCTTGGATCACTTCTCGCTTTGGCTTCCGTGTCAATCCGTTTAGCGGAGCTCCCGGTGCTTGGCATGGCGGTGTAGATATAGGTATTCCGCATTCACGTTTCCCTCGCAACAGAAACGGTGAGCCGGTACACGCAGTAGCAGCCGATTCGGGTGTTGCCCATATATTCCCCATGAGGGGTGGCTACGGAAACATGGTGATTATTGACCATGGAGATGGAGTCGCCACGCTTTATGCCCATCTAGACAGTATTCTGGTAGGAAACCAGGTTAGTGTTTCCCGCGGACAGGCTGTAGGTGTAGTAGGTACTACCGGTTTGTCTACCGGTCCGCATCTTCACTTCGAGGTGCACATTAACGGCAGTCGGGTAGAACCGCTAGCCTTTATCAGATAGCTAGCCACGCTGCTGCCGCTACGGGCAGAGAAATGGAAATCGCATCCTTTTTTTTAAGAGAGTAAAGCCCGGCATAGTGCAGGGCTTTATGTTTTTTTGGAGGTCCGAGGTCGAAGGTCGGAGGTTGGAGGTCAGACTCGCTCGAATTGGCGAGATAGATGATTCAAAGATGTCGTCTTAACAAGTTCGCCCCCTCACCCTAACCCTCTCCCAGAGGGAGAGGG
>QLUI01000400.1 GCA_018725345.1 Bacillota bacterium
ATTGAGACGGCTAAAGCTGTGATGGAGGTGTACCATGTGAAGTAGGATTTTGACATGGGGGTGTCACGGAGATGTGTTAGAATACGTCTAACCAGGTAGATGAGAGATTGACTGAATTCCTGATACAAGAACAGGGAAAGGAGGAGAGAAATGGCTGGCAAGGGAGAATTGATCCGGAAACTGGTGGAGTGTATCGAACAGTTTGCTGATGAGTGGCCCAGTAGGTTTCGTGAGGATGAGTGGAGGGCTATCGAAACCATTAATCGCGACCTTCAGGTGAGGCCAGGAGGGAAGGATAAACGTGGTTACCTGTTGGTAGACAGGGCCCCTGCCGTAGATCGTCAAGTAGTAGACATATGGGCGAGCCGCAAGGGGCGTAAATATATAGTCTGCTACCCCATCACCGATGACTGTGGTACAAATATAGAGAGGTATAACAACCTTGACGAGGCGCGCGAGGACTTCGATCAGCGGAGAATCAAACCCATGTTCTATCCTACTGACTACAATCATCTCAAGACAGATACGAAATAGTCTCTCAGTCGGCGGTAAATCAGGGGTATAGTCATCTATTGCCAGATATGGCAAGACCTCGAAAATGGAACATGGGATCAAGACTACAAGGAAAGTGCCGCTGATACACGCAGAGGCTCCAGCAGCAGATGGCAAGCGGTATGATCTGGCTCTCTATGAGCCGGAGGTTGCTCGGAAGATGGTGACAGAACATCTGATACCAAGCAATTATCCCGGCGGTGCCAAGGACGAACCTGTATTGGCCGTTGTGGAAATAACGCTGGCTCACTCGCCGCTGGGGTCTAATCACAAAAAGGGCATTGAGAAGGCTCTCATTCGCTTAGCCAGCAACATTCACCAGATTGATCATGGATACGTCTTGATTCCGGTAACAACATATAGCGGCGACAAGGAGAAGTATTGCGACCCTCAGTTGCTGCAAAACGATCAGCAGTGGATAGCGACGACGTGGCAGGGGTTGTGTACAGGGGCATCCCGCGACAAGGTTAAAGTTTACTGGGTTTCCGATCATTCTGCAGACAGGGCGACTTGGATTTAAGATATCTGGCGACGGACATCTCGGCTTGAAGACGCTGTAGACAAGAGATATTATGGGGAGCATAAAACAATTCTCTTTTTGACTGGTGTTACTGTGATACTTGCCCGATTGGGAAGGAAGATAAGTGTGAAGATTATCGCAGCTACAGAATGGCCCAAGACCGGCAGTAGTTCTCAGTAGCGGATGGAAAGGTCTGTGTGACCAAAGATTTTGACGCCTATCTCGACATTGAGACCACTGGCTTGTCCTACCTGGATGCCGATATAACCGTCATCGGCATCTATCTGATCAACGGCAATGAGAGCAGGCTGGTGCAGTTGGTTGGCAAAGAGGTAACCAGAGATAATCTGTTTGAAGCCCTTGACGGCGTGGATACAATCTACACCTATAACGGCAGCCGCTTTGACCTGCCCTTTATTCGCGGCTCACTGGGGATAGACCTCGAGGACATATTTGAACATCATGACCTGATGTATGACTGCTGGCGATGCAATCTATACGGCGGATTCAAGATGGTGGAACAGCAACTGGGCATTCCCCGGCAGCTTCAGGGTATCGGCGGGCTAGAGGCGGTGATGCTGTGGAGGCAGTACAGGGACTATGATGACCGAGGTGCCCTGGCTTTGCTTCTGGAATACAATAAAGAGGATGTGGTCAATCTCAAGGCTTTGAGGGAGAGATTATCAATTTCTGACTCCATTGAACCATTACCTTAATCCGTGAGTTCAGATTCAAAAGGATCCCCTTGCAGGTGATAAAGGAATTCAGGCTTTAGCCTTTCATTAACCATGTGAAACCCTGAAGGGTTAATTCCGCTCAGCGTTTCCATTCACGGATTCAGGCATTAGATTAGTGAGTGAACCATGCCTATCTACTCTCATTCACAGCTAAGCACCTATGAACAATGCCCGCTGAAGTATAAGCTACGCT
>QLUI01000401.1 GCA_018725345.1 Bacillota bacterium
CGCAACTGCATCGCTTGCCGATGAAACAGCCATCGCCGCGGCACCAAGACAGTGGTGGGTCGAGTACGATCCAGAAGTCAACCGGGAAGAGACAGCCCCAAGTGCGCTGCGGCTATTCCCCGACAAGGATAAATTTCTTGGTGCTGTAGTTCTTGAGCAAGCAATAAATGAGTCTACTTTTGTAGCTCGGGAGATAGTAGGCCGGACTCCCGCCCACAAAGCCATTTTAGGCAGAGAGATAATTTTGAGGATTTCCGACATCAGAGGCATGGGCGACATGGTGATCGGAGCGGAGTATAGGGTACATGGTCAAGTTAGCGGCAAAAATCCTTTGACGGTTACATTCCCCGACGGGGAAGAGATACGACCGTTATTTTCTGGCGACTAGTATGAACGTGCTGAGGAAACTGGGCGGTCTATTGGTCGTAATGCTCGTGATGGGAGCAGTCTTTACGCTGGGTGGGTGCCGACAGGCACCTTCCCAGCGAGTATTGGGTCTTGCTCAACTAGAAATTTCCGGCTATGGAGTAGTGGAAGTGCCGGAGGGGGTAGAGGTCATTCATCGCAATTGGGTTCATCCCGAGAACAGGATCGTCCTTACTTTTAACAAGGAACTGGACCCAAAACAAGATCTCGAGTTGTTGATGTTCATATTAGGGAGGCTCGGGGTCGTGTACCCTTACGAGTCTACAGCCGAACACAAGTATCTCTACTACCGCGTAGAGGGGAGGACGCTGACCATCAGCCATGCAGACAAAGAGAGAGGTAGTCTGCCGGCTCTTTTCGTTACCCTAGTCTTGCCGATTGAATTGCGTGCCCTAGACGGTACCCAGCTCAAAGAGGATACCTTTGTCTGGCTCTCTACTTACTGGCCCACTCCACAAACCTTGGCTATGAAGAACCCTGAGGGACCAGAAGACAGTCCCCTTTCCCTGCCGGTGTGGGGGCGTGATGACGGGCGCAGAATCGCGTATCTGCTTGAAAACAGCTTTCTTTACACCACGCCTAGTAAGGACGGCGAAATTCTGGCTGAACTTGGTTCCGGAGACAATGTGCGGGTGCTGTCCGCAAAAGGTGAATGGGCCGCGGTTATGGTCTACTATCCGAAATACCATTACCATGAGCCAGCACTCGACGATTTGGCAAGCGACCTTGATGTATGGACATCAGACTTAGTGCGACGGGTTCAGGGGTACCTGCCACTTAGGTCACTACAGCATATCCTGCGCCCCCGCAATGAGAATTCATTTGTTAGGGTTCATCCCTACTATACGGGACATGATGGCGATTTTCGTAAAACTGGCATGGCAGTTAATGCTCTACCAGCGGCTATGGGGTGGGCAGGCCTAATGCCTGGCGACATACTGACGCAAGAGCGGTTGGATCTTTTAGAGGTGGATGCCCTACGGGATCTTGGTTACTATACAGTCGGAAGGAGCTGGGGGTCAACCTACGGAAGAGCAGGGGTTGTCGGCTTCCTTTCGTTTCATGACCCCTACATCCATCACCCCTTCCATACATGGACACCAGCGCAATACAACCGTTTTTTAGGAATACGTAAAGCCTACCTAGCTCGCCTTGAGAGTTATTGGGATACCTACCTGGTGGCGCCAGCCTACAGCACCTGGAAAGAACGCTTCCGCGCTCACTTTCGCAGAGAGGCAAGGTTGCAAGACATTTGGGTGGCTTGGGGAACGGAAGATAAGGACTTGCGCATCGAGACCTTCGCGCGCAAAGTGGCCGATGAATTTGGGCAAACATCTGCTGAGAAAGATCGGATTTTCACCCTAATCACGCAACAATCCACCCTCGATGAGAATAGCGGTTGGCTGGATGTCCTAAACTCTTATATCAACGATCTAGATTTTTCTCGAGAGGTGCAGGCCAGAAGACATGTGTTGTTTCGCGAGTGAGTGCTTTCCTGCCTTAAAATCTGGATGCTTAAGACAACCTCTCTGCTTTGCCTACGGGCAAAACGCGCAGTTGCCTTTGCTGTGAAC
>QLUI01000402.1 GCA_018725345.1 Bacillota bacterium
CGATTTTTTTGCTAGCGTTTACGGCTGCTATTGGTGCTCGCCTTGCTGATTATGTATGGATGCTGTTATTCGGACAATGAGATGCAAGCCTGAACATCCCCATGGCTTTAGCTGGGGAGAGGTTCAGGAAGATTAACCGGAAATTAACATAAACCGCCTTAACGTTTCGGGGAGGGCATGATAAAATTGGAATAACCTGGCAACGTTTTCCAAATATAGGGTGGAAAGGCTGGTGGGAGCATATTGCCTGTGGTAGCGGTTGCCGGAAAAATCAAAGGGAGTTGAGTGAACGTAGTATGATGTGGGAGCCATTCCTGCCTGGGCAAAGGACGGCGTCAGGACCGCCGGCATGGCTGGCTTGGTGCGCGGCTTCCCGGATGGTACTTTCCGACCCGCTACCAATGCTACCAGGACGGAGATGGCGGCTATGCTGTACCGGTTGGTAGCCCAAAGGTAAAAGTAATCGTGAAAGAGGGATCCGTCTAAGTGAATTAGGGTGGGTTCCTCTTTTATGTGCACGGCAAGGACGATTAGGGGGGAAACATGCTCGGAAACATTTTGCGGAATACCCCAGCCTGCCGGGGAAGCGGTATTCAAAAAACAGAATTTGTGCTAAAATAATTATAACGGAGCAGAATAAACGTATGGGGGCGATGCCAATGAGCGAAACTCAACGCACTGAGCCGGGCGTTATGGCGGAAAGACCTGTCTACACCGTGGCTTCTCCGGAATTTTTTCATTTGCTGCAGAGGATAGAGCAAACCGAGACTGTCCTGCGAGGAGAGATCGCCGGTTTGCGGGGAGAGATAAAGCAGACTGAAACATCCCTGCGGGGAGAAATCGCCGGGGTACGGGGAGAACTTGCCGGTTTGCGGAGTTGGGTGATTGCGACCCTTGTCACTGTTGCTCTTTCCACAATCGGCATGGCCTTGTTTCGTTAGAGCCTGCTCAGGTTGCCGATTAAGGATTATGGGCTCTACCACATGTTCTTCGGGCCGCCAATACAGTTCAGTGGCGACCCGGCGGTGTGGTTCGTTTTTCTGATCTTGATTGCGGGTGTGGCAGTAGGCTCTGGGCTTAGCTCACTTTCGTTTGTCATGCTTCAGCGGCATGTAGCACAAGAGCGGGGGTGTTGTATAAAAACAAAACTGTTTGGAAAGGAGACATCCTGCCATGAAATCACAAGGTGACGTTCAGGTCACTATACGCGTTGATAAAAACCTGAAAGAAAGCGCAGAGAGCTTATTCAGCCGACTTGGCATGAATATGTCTACGGCATTTAACGTGTTTCTCCGCAAGGCTGTGAGTGAGGATGCTATACCATTCCCCGTCAGCATCAAAAGCTCCCGTTTTGTTGCCGGTTATTCCGAAGACGATATCACAAATGCGTTTCAAGCTGCCGTCCAGCGTGAAATTGTTGGGAAAAAGCAGAAAGGCATTCCGGTAGCAAGGTACGATGGTGAAACAAGACGAGCCTATTTAGAGTACCCTGATGGAACGAGGGTATATGCAAAAGAGTGACGATTTTTTTAAAAAGCCTGTCGTCCTCGTATTCGCAGGGCCTAATGGTTCCGGGAAAACAACGGTGACAAACAGTATCTCGATCATCGGCGTTTATGTCAATGCGGACGATTTGAAAAAAGAGTTCAACTTAACCGATATTGAGGCGGCACAAGCCGCAGATTCGTTGCGTAATGAGCTTTTAAACAAAGGCGATGACTTTTTTTTTGAAACGGTGCTGTCTACCGAGCGAAACCTGCTGTTAATGCAAAGGGCAAAGGCGCAGGGTTACGAGGTTAAATGTGTTTATGTGTTAACATGTGACGAGAACATTAATGTTCTCAGGGTGAAGGAACGCTTTAAATCCGGCGGTCATGACGTTCCGGAAGATAAAATCCGGAGCCGGTATCATCGGGCACTCGCCCTTCTGCCTAAGGTGGTTGATGTTTGCGATAATATCATAATATACGACAACTCTGATACGCCTTATAGAATATTCA
>QLUI01000403.1 GCA_018725345.1 Bacillota bacterium
TTTTATGAAAAGGGTCGTTATTTCACTTTTTCTGGCAGTGATTCTTGTGCTCCCATTTTTCTTTCCTGTAAAGGCGGAAGCAAACGTGACTGCTTGTGGCCCTCAAATCGCGGTGAGATTAAGCAATTTTTTAGGAAATCGCGAAGCAGTGACTTTTGCCGTTGTGGGTGAGTATGTTTTCAGCGCCGACAATCGGCCACTGGCACAAAATGTTAGATTTACGGTTAGGAGAGAGAACTCGGAACTTGTGCTTTTTAGAGGAAGCGAAAGATTGGGCAGTTTTGGAAATTCGTTTACTGTAAGGCCTCTAAGCTATAACACTAGTTCATTTATTACAATTGAGAGCCCAACTGCTGTGAGCCCAACTGCCAGTCGTGACTATCTGGGAGAAATTACTTTTACCATTGAAAATGGACGATTTATTCGACCGATTAATAGACTCCCCTTGGAAGATTATCTTAAAGGGGTTGTTCCCAGAGAAATGCCGGCCTTATGGCCGATTGAGGCGTTGAAGGCTCAAGCAGTCGCTGCACGGACTTTTGCTTTGCGGCGCGTAAATCAGATTATTGGTGATACGCAGCAGTTTCAGGTTTACGGAGGTTTTCCAAGAGAGCCGTGGACTTCAAGGACTTCATTGGCCGTTGAAGAAACACGTGGACAAGTGTTGTTTTTTAACAATGCTTTGGCAGAAACGCTGTATTCTTCCAGCAACGGTGGCTTTACGGAGAGCAATAGCAATGCTTGGGGAAGGGCGCAGCTTGCATATTTGCCAAGCCAAGCAGACTCATTCGATCCGCAAAATGGCTGGGCAGTTAATTTGCATAGACAGCAAATAGACTTAGCCGGCAGAGACCTAGCCAATCCGGCGTTATGGTGGAGCAGTGTCAATGAAAGAGATTTAGTAATCGCAAATAATCTCAAGTTATGGCTAGGCCAAAATGGGTTTGCCGGCTTAGAGCTGAAAATCGTCGCTATTCCTGACTTGCAAGTTGCTGAAGAGAGAAATTCAAGCGGTAGAAGAGTAAGGGCGAGCATCACGCTGGAATTTATTAGCAGACGAGTTGACGGCACGTTTGTCATGAATGAGAACGGCAGCGTTAGGATTACAAGGAGTGAACATAACAACATTCCCATTACCATTCTTCGTGCGATGTTAGGCACCATGCAAATGAGAAGCCTGCTTGTTGACAGCTTTGTGGCAAATGGCGCGGGATACTCTTTGGCTGGAAGGGGATTTGGTCACGGGGTCGGTATGAGCCAGCACGGTGCTAGGGTGATGGCTGATAGAGGCTATAGTTTCATTGAGATTCTTAATTTTTATTACCCGGGGACAGCCTTAATAAATCAGCCTTGGGCTGCCCCTGCGCCGAGTCTGCCGGAAGAGCAACCCGTCCCAATCCCAACTACCTCTTTTAGCGATATACAGGGCCACTGGGCAAAGAGCGAGATCATAGCGATGACTGAACTGGGCGTTGCCGGCGGCGTAACCAAGGACAGTTTCGGACCAAATAGTTTAGTTACCAGGGCGCAATTTGCTGCCTTCTTGATTCGTAGTTTGAGGCTCGCGGAGGCTAACCCTGCTGCCGGACGCTTTAGTGATGTGAGCCCGACAGCTTGGTATTACGGTGCGGTAGAGGCTGCGCATGCGGCACAGTTGGTGGGAGGGTATCCCGATGGAAGTTTTAGGCCTGACCAACCCATTACCAGAAGTGAGATCGCCGTTATGGTGGTGAGGGCGCTTGCTCCTTTGGTGGCAGCACCTGTTTCCTCGACTTCTCCGGAGTCGGTGCTGGCCTCCCGTTTTACAGACTGGAACATTATTGCCGCTTGGGCTAGGGAAGCAGTAGCTCAAGCAGTTGAGGCAAATATTGTTAAGGGCCGGGATAGAAACCTTTTCGCTCCAGAGGAGAACGCCAGCCGGGCGGAGGCTGTGGTTATGTTAAAAAGGATGCTAAGCAGCACCGGTAGGCTTAGCCAGTAGTAGC
>QLUI01000404.1 GCA_018725345.1 Bacillota bacterium
GTCGCGCGCCTGCACGTGGTTCCAGGTGATGTTGGCGAGCGACGCAGCGACCGGACCGGCCTTGAATTCGAGCTCCGGGAGGTGTTTCTCGGCCATCTGCCCGGCCAGTACAGGGTTCGCCACCATCCACTCTACCGCCAATCTGTACTGGCGGATGAACTCATCGATCACATCCGGCCGGTGCTGAATGCGAGAGAGCGCCACCGTGCCGGCGAGAGGCGTCTTTATCTCCTTGCTCACCACTCGTGCCCACTCGACATCGAACCGGACCGCGCGGTGCAACCGCTCCGGCTGCTGTAGCATCACCTTGGTCGCCAGTGGCTCGGGGATCAGGGCATGCTCCACAACACCAGCCAGCAGCAACTGCGCCGACTGCCTTGGGTCGACTGCATAATGCAGCTCGAAGTCGACGAGCGGATCGATCCCCTGCCGCACAGAGAGAATCTGCAGCATCAGATCGGGGATCGCCCCCTTGAACGGGACCGCTATCTTCTCGCCGCGCAGATCGGCCAGAGTCTTCACTGCGGAGTCGGCGCTTATGATATAGTGGACGTTCCACACCGAGATATCGAGCAGTTGAATGCCCATTCCCTTATTGTAGAAGGTCGCTGCCATATTGGCGGGCATGGTCACAAAATCACCCTGCCCGCCGGCGACGATCGCCTTGACCTGAGCCGGGTTTTCCCAGATCACAAGCTCGACCTCCTCAGCGACGGCCGCCAATCGGTTGTTCACCACCAGGTAGGCGACCGGGATGGCATGAGGCCCGGGTGGAGCGACAAGGACCAGCTTCGGCAGACGCGCTGGTGCTGGGTCTGGTCTTGGTGCTGGCGGCGGGCAGCCAATGGCTAACAAGCTGATAGCTAACAGTGATGCCAGCAGAACTAACAATCCTTTCTTTTTCACTTTTATCTCCTTTCTTCTTTAGGTTTTGCCTTCTTTGAGCTATTCAGATACAGTAGAGCCTCTTGCAAAAAGGGATTCTCTGAAGCTGGCAGTTGCGTTATCTCAGCTTCGGCCAACGGATTTTTGCAAGAGCCTCAGTAGATTGTTTACATCTGCATTACCCCCTTCCTCTCTCCTCATCAATAGCTCGAATTAAAATTACATCTTTATCGCCCCCCCTTTTCTAGAAATGGGACAACTCGTGGATCATCATTTTGAACCCCTGGCAAACTCGATTAGTTCCCTGCGGAACATGCTCAGGCTGGAGCTGCGCAGGAAATAGCAAGCCTTACCCCTTAGTTTGCAGGTTTTCTTGCAATGGCGGCAGGCGTGGTGGCTGTTTATATCTACTGGACAAAATACGATGTCTGCCTTATCCACCAGCTTTTCTATTTCCTGCTTCCCTTGCGTGTACTTGCCAGAATGGGCGAGAAAAATACCTCCCAGATGTTCTACCGTTTGTCTGTAGTGAGGCAGAAGAGTTTCCAATCCTCCCACAAAAGCCACCCTTTTCCCGTTGAGGGCAAGGGGTAAGTTGATGTCTCGTTGGTTCCTTCTGCAATCGGCAGTAAGGCCTTCATCTTCAGCGATAACCTTTGATCTGGGCGAAAGGTCAACCCGTTTGTTGGCTACAAATTGCCCATTCACAAGTTCCTCGGTTAGTGCCTTGATCTCTTGAGCGAGCAGGTCATTTTTCTCCTTCAAGCTTTCAATCTGGGCAAGGGCTGATTCCCCACCCAGTTTCGCTAAATCCTCCCTTAGCCTCTCATTCAATTGCCTCTGCTCCACCACAGTCGTGGTAAGGCATTGTTTCTCCCTTTCAACTGTTCCTATCTCAGCCCTTAACTGCTCTCTCTTTTGCTCTGACCTGGTATATCTTTTTTGAAGCTCATTATTCAACCGCTGAGCCTCTTTTAGTTCGCCTACTACATTTTCCGGCTTGCCATCGGGTAACATTATGGAGAGATCATCGTAAAGCCTTAACGCCCGATGTTCCATAGCGTGTATCGTGCTGAAGACCCGCGCCTCAAT
>QLUI01000405.1 GCA_018725345.1 Bacillota bacterium
AAATTAAAAATTCAAAAAATAAGCTCCCCTGCCCCTCTTTATAAAAAAAAGGAGAAAGAATTTTACCGTTCCAAAAAACTTACCCATTTATCCCGCCGGGATAAACAGCATTTTCTTCCTGCTTCACAGAGGAGCCTTGCTGCACTGCCTCTCCACAGGCGTCAATTCCCGTAGAACTTACGGTAGTTAAGGCATATCTTTCGAGGTTCTTTGCTGAATTGATATCTCGATCACACTCCATAAGACAATCTTCGCATTGAAAAATTCTCTGTGACAATAGGAGTGGAGGATTGATATGTCCACACCGACTGCACATCCTAGTTGAGGGAAATTTGACAGGCGTCTTGAGTAGGTGACTTCCGTACCAAGTGCACTTATACTCAAGTTGCCTGACAAGCTCTCCCCAGGCTACATCACTGATGCTTCTTGCCAGATGGCGATTCTGCAGCATCCCTTTTGTATTTAAAGTCTCCACACAGAGAACCTGCTTGGTTTTCGCAAGCTCTGTGCTGAGTTTATGAATGAAGTCCTTACGGATGTTGGAAATGCGATAATGAAGTCTGGCAAGTTTTATCGCAGACTTTCGTCTGTTATTGCTTCCTTTTACCTTATGACTGTGAGATCTGGAAAGACGCTGAAGTTTCTTTAATAGTTTCTTCAAAGGTTTGGGAGCATAAAAAATTGAGCCATCTGAAACACAGGCAAATTTCTCCAGCCCTCTGTCTATACCTACCACTGCTTCTGTGATTGGTGAAGGATCAGCTATCTTATACTCAACAGCCAAAGAGACAAACCAGCGATCAGCAATTCGACGCACAGTCGCAGATAAGAGCTTACCTTTGACCTTTGTCTCTTCTTTGGTTCTTATCTTTCCAAGCCTTGGCAACTGAATAGCTTTAAGGTAAACACAAATAGCGCCCGTCAACCTGAATGCATCATTTCTGCCTTTTTTCTTAAGCTTCGGGAATCCGGGATTTTCGCCTGCTTTTAGTCTCCTGAAGAAATTTTCGTAGGCCCGCTGTAGATCTCTTAATGCCTCTTGGGGAGCACATTTAGAAACCTCATACATCCAGGGAAATTCAGTCTTCTTTAAGCCGTTGAGAAGTCTGTGCTGTTCAATTGCATTAGAAGATTTTCCTGTTCGCTTATACTCTTCCATCCGACGAGATAAACCCCAGTTATAGGCAAAGCGTGCACAACCAGCGTGTTTTGCAAGCAGAGTCATTTGTACATTGTTAGGCTTTAGCTCATATTTGTATGCCTTTTGAACTTTCACCTGTAATCTCCTTCAAGGCCTTCTTTGCTTTATTTTTTGCAGAGCGCCTTCCGTAGAGTCTTGCGCAAAAGCTGGTCAATACATCTATCATATCTTGGACTAAATCATCTTTCATTTCAGTTTTTTCTACGACAATCAATCTTCTGCCAGATGATTCTAAAAGGGCCTCTAAATATTCACTCCCAAATCTAACTAATCTGTCTTTATGTTCTACTACAATACCAGAGAGTTGACGGTCTTTTAAGAGAGAAAGCAGTTTAGGTCGTCTACCATTTAACCCACTGCCGACTTCTTTAATAACCTTTGAAACTTTTAAGTTTTTTTCAGCAGCAAATTCAGCCAACCTTGCAAGCTGTCTATCCAGATCGTTCTTCTGATCATGAGAAGAAACACGGGCATAAAGCGCAACGCCACTATCTTCAGGTGTTGGTTCATCCTCAACTAATATCGTACCCGTAGAAAGCTGTTTGGCCGGGACAGGAAGTTGTTTTGTTTTCCATAACCGCCATGCAGTTTTGTAGTGAATCCCTTGCTTCTTTGCCCAACGGGAGAGTTTCATAATGCGTATAATTTATCATATCTATTGATATTTGTCAATAAAAATATTAACAGTTTTTTACCCCCTGCCTGCTCCCCCTTTTCGGGCACTCTCTGGGTGAGAATCTGAACTTTTTTACAATC
>QLUI01000406.1 GCA_018725345.1 Bacillota bacterium
CCGCGCAGGAGGTGAAGAAGATGCTGCGGGTTACCCGGATTTCGTTGACAATTTTTCTGATTGTTTTTTTTCTGGCTTTAGGCGCACTCGGCCTTCTGGCACTCTCTGTTGCCGGGATGGGAGAGCTTCCTCAGATCGAGACCCCTCTAACCAGCACCTTCTACGACAGAAACAATGTCGTAATTACCACGCGCTTTGAAGAAAACCGCTTTGCCGTGCCGCTGGAAGAAGTCCCGCTGCAACTGCAAAAAGCCTTTATAGCAGTTGAGGACCAACGCTTCTATAACCATCCCGGCATTGACCTGCAAGGGCTACTCCGCGCTGTCTTCCGTAATATCAGAGAACGCAGATTTGCAGAAGGAGGCAGCACCATTACCCAACAACTGGCTCGTAATTTATTTTTAAGCCCGGAAAAAACACTCACCCGCAAAGCAGAAGAAATGCTCCTCACAATTCAACTGGAGCGCCGATTTACTAAACAAGAAATCCTAGAAAAATACCTCAATACAATCTATTTTGGTCATGCCGCCTACGGGGTGGAGGCAGCATCTCGCACCTATTTTGCGAAATCGGTGCATGAGCTTTCTCTGGCCGAAGCAGCAGTTTTAGCCGGTATTCCCCGCGGCCCGGCCCTCTATTCTCCGCATTTAGATTTTGCCGCAGCCAAGCGAAGGCAAGCTACTGTACTCTCCCGGATGGTGGAGGAAGGATATATTTCCGAAGCAGAGCGCCAGGTTGCCTTGAGAGAGGAACTAGTTTTGCGTAACAGAGACGCTGATCGGACACAGCGCCAACTGGGCGCCCATTTTATTGATTATTTAATAGAGCAAGAGCTGGCGGCAATTTTCCCGGAAGATCCGCAAATTGTCTACCGAGGCGGACTGCATATTTATACTACCCTTGACAGGCAGATGCAGAAAGCGGCGGAAAGTGCCGTAACCCGGTTTGTGCCGGAAACTGCCCGCGGCACAAACGGAGAACTGCTTCCCCTGCAAGCGGCGCTGGTTTCCATAGATCCGGAGGATGGCTCTGTGCGTGCCATGGTAGGCAGCCGCGACTTCCGTGACAGTCAGTTTAACCGCACCGTAGCTCAACCTGGGCGGGCTTCAGGCTCAGCCTTTAAAGTTTTTACCTATGCCGCAGCGCTGGAAGCAGGGGAAACGACGGCCACAGTCCGAGTGAGCGAACCGGTTTCCTATGAACTACCTAACCAGAATGAACCATATGAACCACTTGAGTACAGCGGCCGTTTTTATGGAGCGCTGCGCATGCGCGATGCCATTGCCCGCTCCAGTAACGTAGTAGCTGTAAAAACACATTTGAAAATAGGAGCAGAAAAAACGGTCGAGATGGCAACACGCCTTGGTATCATCAGCCCCTTAAGCCCTATTGCCTCTTTGCCTCTCGGACCCATCTCTGTCTCTCCCTTGGAAATGGCCACAGCCTATGCACCGTTTGCAAACTTAGGAGTGCGAGTAGAGCCGCTTTTTATTAGCAAAATTACTGATTCCCACGGGCTGATCTTATACCAGGGCGAGTTACAGCGAGAGCCGGTGTTAGAACCAAAAATAGCTTACTTGATGACTGATATGTTAAAAAGTGTACTGCACTCCCCGATCGGCACCGGACGATCACTAGGCCCAATCGTCAATAGGCCAGCGGCTGCCAAGACCGGCACTTCTCAGGGAAACCGGGATGCCTATATTGTTGGCTATACGCCGGACCTGGTGACCGCAGTATGGGTCGGCAACGATAAAAACCTGTCTCTGCCCGGACAAACCGGCAGCAGCCTAGCCGGCCCTGTTTGGGCCAATTTTATGCGGGAAGCCCACAAAGAGTTGCCGCGCAAGGAATTTAACCGTCCCGGCGGTTTGCTCTCGGTGCAGCTTTGCCCCTACAGCAGTCTGCTCCATAACCCCCGCTGCGAGCTCCCCCCTATTAACGAACTATTTAT
>QLUI01000407.1 GCA_018725345.1 Bacillota bacterium
TTGGAGCTATGCTCCCGGTAAAGTTGCCTTTGCGCATGGCGACAGGAGTGGGTCTTTGCCTGTTGCAAGGTGTTGCTTCCTTTGCTTGCAGCAGGATTTCATCCCAATACCTCGCCGTCCCATATCGCCTGACTCCGGGCTTAATTGGGGTTAGCACCCCTTAAAAAAACGGATGACGTGAAACATGCCTAACATTGCCCTACAGCACGCCATGACTGTTCTCCAGATGCACAGGATGGAGCTCCATGCACTCCCCAACGTCATTGGCACCGCCAGTGATGTCATTCAAGGAGAGCCAGCAATTGTGTTGTTTGTTACAGAAAAACCTGCCCCTGGGCAACTTCCTAGTGTTCTTGATGGTATACGAGTTTATTATCAGATTGGTGACGTCCCTGGAATTCTACAGGATCGCACGACAAGGATAAGACCAGCAATTGGGGGCATTTCATGTGGCCATCCGGCTGTTACTGCTGGGACCATCTCGGGCATTATATCGATTGGCGGATCCCCCTATCTTGTAAGTAATAATCACGTTATAGCGAACTGCTTCGATAAAGAAACAGAGGTGCTTACCAATGATGGATTTAAGTATTTCTATGAAGTGCGGTCGTGTGATCGAATTGCCACACTGAATCCGGCTACAGACAAAATCGAGTATCATCATTTTATACATCAATACGATTATGATTATGATGGCCCAATGATACATTTCAATGGTAAATTTATTGACCTCATGGTAACACCGAACCATCGGCTATATTGCAAAAAAACCTGGACTAGCAATAGCGGTGAAGCAAAAGAAGGTAAATGGCAATTGATAACAGCAGAGGATGCTTTAAGTAGGTGGAATAGTGGAGAAACGACAACGATACGACTCAAACGTAGTGGTATTTGGGAGGGGGAGTTTATCCCTGAGACTGACGCTCCTCGTTACTCTATTCCTAAGATAGAATCACCTAAGAAAGGGAATAGGGTTCAAAATAGACCATATTATAATCTTGAGGCATTTTTGCAGTTCTTGGGTTGGTATCTTGCTGATGGCTCATGCTGTGCTCATAAGTATCCCACAAGGGGGACCGAGTATATTATATCCATTCGTAACACTAATCCTATTTATCTGGATGAGATTGAGAACATTTTTACCAGAATGGGCCATAATCCTCAGCGTTCAAATGGTGATGTGCGAGTTTATTCAAAGCAACTTTACTCGTATGTCAATGACTTTGGGAAGGCGGGGGATAAATATGTGCCACAAGATATTAAGGCATTACCACCGTCCTATCTCAGGATTTTCTTTGATTCTTTTACCAATGGCGACGGATGCTATAGCAATAAGGATGTAAAACGGGGATCAATACTTAGATCATTTGCTTCTAAATCTAAACAGTTAATAGATGACTTACAAGAAATCGGTCTTAAGCTAGGCCTAACAGGGAAAAAAACGAATCGGAATGGCTCAGGGTATAATCCTGATGGTAAGTATTATCACCTCACACTATATGACAATCATTTGAACCCCATAGTTCATCAAGGCCCTAATGTTCTTGACTATAGAGGTAAGATTTATTGTTTAGAAGTGCCTAATCACATAATGATGGTGCGGCGAAATGGTCAACTCGTTTGGTCGGGTAATTCAAACAATGCCAACCCCGGCGACCCCATTCTACAGCCTGGCAGACATGATGGGGGAAGTGCGCCTGTTGATACCATCGCAAGTCTGCATTCATGGAAGGAAATTAGACCACAACCAGCTAGAGATAACCTGATAGACGTTGCTATTGCTACCGCCGATCCAGGCCTTGTCGAAAAGTTAATTATGGGCACAACTCCATGGGAAAGAGAGGTGCGCCGTGACCTATTCCTGGCTGAAAGTGAAGTCGGCATGCAGGTGTCCAAGTCGGGCAGAACGACAGCGATGACAACTAACTTAATAAGAT
>QLUI01000408.1 GCA_018725345.1 Bacillota bacterium
CAAAGAGGCCGATTTTTAAGTTCCTTTTCCCCTCAAAAAAACCAGTTGTCGCGCAGTCTTTTATCTGGAGCGATGATTTTAAATCTGCCGCATTAGGCTGGATACCCAACTTAAATTGACCCCAGTCCCAAAGCCAGAGAACTCTATTATAAGCTTTGTCCGAAGAAGGCTAAAAAATAAAAGGGTGTAATGCTTCGCTCAAAGACGGAGTGTCGCACCTTTGTTGTTATGTTCAATGCATATTAAAACAACGAAAGACAAGTCCAAATAACAGCCCTAAACATAAATACGTCACAGGGCTCTTGCCTGTGGCCTATTTATCTTATGTATGACCGGAAGCTTTTAGTTATGCTCAGCAAATGTGCCTGGAAAGTATTATTAAACTGCATGCTTTGGGCGGCGGCGAGTGGAGTAGAGCGAAAGCGCGGGTTCAGGCTTCAGTACAGGATTTGGCCAAAGAACTACTGTCCCTTTATGCTGCCAGAGAAAGTGAGCCTGGCCACCAGTTTTCCCCGGAACATCCCTGGCAAAAAGATTTTGAGGCAGCATTTCCACATGAAGAAACTCCGGATCAACTGCAGACCATTAGGGAAGTAATCGCCCGCTCTCCCGAGATGTACGCTTTAAGAATTTGGGAATCCTGGTGGTTGATGAGGAACAGCGCTTTGGAGTCCGTCATAAAGAGCGGATAAAGATGAAGCAAGAAAAGAATTTTCTGACCGCTATGGTCCTTTGCCCCCTGCAGCGCAAAACCTGCTAAACGTGGCGCACATCAGGCTGTTAGCAGAACAACTGCACGTTTCTGTCATCAGCGAAGAAAAGGGCGAATTGCAGATCCGTTTTACAGCGCAGGCGTCTTTTGATTTAAATGAGTTGCGGATTATTTCTCAAAAATATGCCGGCCGGTTGAGCGTGAGCACTGGCAAGCAGATTCTGCTGTCACTTCGTCAAAATTCTAAGTCGGGAGCAGAACGTCTACCCCTTATTTTGTCATTTTTCAACGACTTAAAAAAACTTGCAAGAAATTAGAATTCTCAAGTATAATGGAGACATGCTCAAGATTAGAAGGGAAGTGCACTCATGTTTTTTAAGCAAAAAAGTATAATAGCTCTGGTTGCGGCTTTTGTGCTGGGAGTAGTTGTTTTTGTCGTAGTGGGCTACAGCGGCCAAGGCGCCAAGGCTGTAGTTGCTGAAGTGAACGGAGAAAATATTACTCGGGGAGAACTAGATACGTATATTAATGTTGTGCGTTTGTTTAGGCCTGACTTGGAGCCGATGTTGGGCGATGAAACCCGTCGACCCATGTTGGAAGGCCAGATTCTTGATGCCATGGTGAAAAACTTGTTGCTTAAGCAAGCGGCGGCTCAGTTGAATATCACTGTGACCGAGGCGGAGATGCAAGGATTCTATGAAATGTCGCGGGCACAGATGATTGGTCAAACCTTTGCCTCCGAAGAAGAAATGATGGCAAAACTTCAAGAACTCCAAATTAGCGAGGAAGCTTTAATTGCTTCTATCGGTAGTGGAATCTATCCTGAAAAAATGGCAGGGCATTTCATCAGCGCTGCCACAGACGAAGAGATTCAGCAGTTTTTGACTGAAAACCCTGCTTTCGGTGAAAACCCGGCGATGTTGGAGTTAAGTCATATCCTCCTTGCAACAAAAGATGAAGCGCTGGCAGCTCGGGAGCGGCTCATGGCCGGTGAAGACTTTGGCGACCTTGCAGTGGAACTGTCAACTGACCCCTCTTCTAAAAACGAAGGTCAGCCGGGCTACCGCGGCCATTTAGGTGCCGACATTCCTGAGGTTAACCAGAGGTTTGTGGAAGAATTTATGGCGGGCGCCAACAAGATTAAAAATGACGGAGAGATTTCCCCGCCTGTGGAAAGTCAGTTTGGTTGGCATTTGATTAAGCTGCATAAACGCTTGCCTAGAA
>QLUI01000409.1 GCA_018725345.1 Bacillota bacterium
CAGGGCAAAGGTAAAGGCGCCAACACCTGCACCAGCCGGTATACGCTTGATGGCTAATGGTATATTGCCCACGGTGCCATCTGGGGCAACTGTTATCTTATCCCCGGAGTTAACCTCGACCGTGGTGAGCGTCACAACATCGTCAAAATGAGCGGTGACGCTCTTGTCCCGGGTCATAGTTACCGTCGTGGTGGGCTCAGTTCCGGTGGCATCGCCGCTCCAGCGGTCGAATCTAAAGCCAGCCGCCGGCGCCGCGGTGAGGGTGACCACCGTCCCTGCAAGATACCCCTCGGCCGGCTGGGGAGGGCTCAGGCTAACTGTCCCGCTGGCGGCAGGATCAACGGTAACCGTGAGGGTATATCTTGGTGGTGGTGGTGCACCGGTGGTAAAGACCCAGGAGTGGTCGGCAGCCAGAGGATTACCCGCGGTGTCCTTCGCCCCGGTGGTGATGGTGGCAGTATAGGTGGTGTTAAATGCCAGGTCAGTATCGGGGTCAAAGGAGGCCATCTTTGTAGCCGCATCATAGCTCACCGTTCCAGTTATAGGGGTGGTATCAGTAACTATAGTAAAGGTAGTAGTGTTGATACTTGCGACATCCATGTCCTTGCTGAAGGTGGCGGTGATATTGGTGTCTATAGCTACATCGGTGGCACCGGCAGTGGGGAAGGTGCTCACCACTTCAGGGACGACATCCTCGACCTCCTGTACAATAACCGCCCCACGGATATTCTCTGGCAAAATGGTGATAGGCAGCCCAGCAGCATCCGCCAGCTTCACTGGAGGCTCGCCTTCAACCGGGTTCTTAAAGATGATATTAGCTTCTCCCGGTGCTTTGCACTTAAAGGTGATGGTCGCCAGAACCTTGCCGTCCGGGCCGACAGATACCGGCGAAGCGGGGGCTAGCAAGGTGAAGACGTAACTTATAGTTCCCGCAGCATTATCGGCTTCGGCTCGAGCGATGAAATAACCGCCTATTTCCGCAGAGTGGATAAAATACTGACCGGGTGTGAAAGCAAAGAAGTCGGTGGATGGGGCAATCTGGGTCCCATCCTTTGCGCCGTCCTTATCCACCACCTCGAGCAGGTTTTTATCGAAGGCTAAGTGAACCTCCGCCCCATAAAGGTTGCTCACATTCTTGATCCTGATCTGGACGGTGGTGGTTGCCCCCACCTCCACCGTCTGAGAGGGCGGGTCGAGAAAGACGGACGCCGCTCCTTCAGAAGCGGCGACTTTCTCAGGTAGAACTAACCCTCCAGGCAGACTCAATAGCAGCGCTAAGACTACTACCAGTGACCACCCCGCTCTCCACTTTGTGCTTTTCTTGCTCATGATGCCCTCCTCTAAAGTCAATTTTCACCTCGGGAGTAATAGTTTAGTTTCTCCAAAAGCTAGGTTCAATATACCACATTTCATTAAACACTATCTTTGCACTTTGTATGTGGCAGTAACCCGCCGAGAGGGGCAAAATCGTATCTGGCTGAGGGGAAAGTGCAAACATAGTCATTAAACCTGTCAATACAATTTTTGGAAAAACTTACCTGTTACTTTTCCTAACCCAGACAAGCCGGAACCAACAGGTTTACCACCAAGACACCAAGGCACAAAGACTTTGGATAGTACAATAGAACAAAACAGTTCATTCTTCGTGTCTTTGTGTCTTCGTGGCTGTCCGTTTTCTCTTTCCATTTTGCGCAAGACTTCACATTTTGGGGACTAAACCGCAAGTATTATACCACGTCTCACAAGTTCTGTCAAGTCCCCTTGGACAAGTATTATATCACGTCTCACAAGGTTTATCAAGCCCCCTTTTGGGAAAAACTTACCTGTTACCCTGGTCCCAAGGAGATACATCAATCCACTATAAGGCTACCACAAAATAATATTTTTGTCAACCCCCTTGTTAGATAAGATTTAAAAGTGCACTGTTCTTGGC
>QLUI01000041.1 GCA_018725345.1 Bacillota bacterium
TATATTTAGTTCAGGAGTTAGAGAGGCAGGGGAAGATAGTGGCAGTTTATGATGTAGGTAAGCTTGAGGCAGCCCTGCGAGGCACCCTGCCAGCCCCGGTAATTGAGGGAGATAAAAGGATAGTCACTGCCTTGCGCAACTATGTGAAAAAGCTTTAAATGCAGCCAAGCAACAGAAGCTAAACAAGAGGTTGAGAAGGGCGTGAGGTTACAGAGGTCATACAGCATGGGGAATAAGCTCTTGGGTAACTTGGATGGCGTCGCCTTGAAGCTTCGCCCTTACATTCTTTTTACTTCGATGAACACTATCTTGAGGGGCTTAAATAGGCGAACCAGAAGCATCCTCGATGTTGGCTGTGGAAAGGGCGAGCCAATGAGGTTCATAAACAAGACTAAACGCTTTTATGTCGTGGGGGTTGATATTTTTGAGCCGTATCTCAAGGAAAGCAAGAGGGGGAAAATCTATGACGATTATGTTTTAGGTGATGTTAGAAGCCTGCCTTTCAGGCTGAAGAGCTTTGATACTTGCCTTTGCTTGCAGGTGCTGGAGCATTTAGAAAAAAAGGAAGCTAAAAAATTTCTCAAATCCATAGAGAAGATTTCACGCCACCAAGTGATAATCAGTGTCCCAAATGACGTATGTAAGCAGCAGCCTTATGATGGGAACCCCTGGCAAGCCCATAAGTCCACATGGACACCCGCTGAGATGAAACGGTTAGGCTATACAGTCAGGGGACACGGGCTCCCGATACCATTAAGCAATAAAATACAAGCTATAATAGGTCCTTTGGCATATTTGCAAATTATAATAGGTCCGTTGGTATACCTCTTCCCTAGATTAGCTGGCAATATGGTATGCTGGAAAAGATGCTCATCGGAATAGCAAAGCGGATGAGTCAAACTAAGGCAATGCACGGGGCGATGATGTCACACATGATGAGCTGGATAATAGCTAGAAGAACAAGGATCATAGTTTTACTTTTGGTCAGCATGGTGACCTTATGGCTATTAACCATTGCTGAAATGTGTATAACTAAATTCCCCCCGGATAGTTTCTACTTCGCCACACAACTTCCAATATATTACTGGGCCGGCTTGGTTTTAGGGTGTAGTGCACTTTGGTTGTTAGTATCCTCATCATCAAAGGGAAGGCATAGTGCAATTCTCGATATATGTTTCATCATTATTTTAGCAATGTATCTCTTTGGAATCCCATCGTTTGTTTATGCAAATCCAAGATTCATGGATGTTTATGGAGTTATTGATAGGATTATTCAGACGATTGAAGTCGGACATATAATACCCTACGGGGGATGGGATAGGGAATTTCCGTTGCAGGCTATTTTCCCTGCCCAGATCAGCCTAATTCTGGGAACAAGTGTTTTTCAACTGGCCAGATTTTTCCCTTTAATACACGTCCTTCTGGTCTCATTTTTGATCTATGCGATATCGAGGAAAATGCTCAGTCAATACTATATACTGGCACCAGCTCTATATCTATCGATTTCATGGATGCCGGCACATCACCTGTCCCCGCAAAGCTACGGTCTAATGCTCACCGCTGTTTTCCTATTCCTCTTGATAGCGCGATTTATGGATAAACCTGCAACGACTAAAAAATTGCTACTCATTGCGATAATGGCAACTACGGTGCTGTCGCATGCGCCAACTCCCTTGATCAACCTAGTTCCTTTACTGCTCATGGTCGTTTTATCTTGCGGATCGACATTTTGGCAGCGAAAAGTGATAAGCACTAAACAGGTAGCGATGGTTACCACAGTGTACGCTGTGATGTATTTTGGCTATCTGCATTTTAATGCAAGCGATATACTTGCCGTAGCCGTGTCACAGATACAAACTTCTCTAAATAACTTGCATGGAGGTAACATACTTGTAACGGCGGATTGGACAGTGACGGAGCCCATGCGATGTCACGTATTTATTACTTGGCTGAGACTTCTCAGCGTGGTTTCCGTTTGTCTTGTGGGGTTAGTAAGTATTTTACTCTTATTTAAGAAGAAATATGATAGATTTGCCTTCTTGATAAGCTGCCTATTTTTAGGATATATAAGCTTGAGTGTAGCTTTTTTTGCCACTCAGAATATTACTTTCGTGGAAAGAGGTTTCGTATTTGCGTTAGTGCCCTTCTCTATATTAATCCCCCTTGCACTAAGCGCGGGAATAAGGAGCAAATTAAGTAAAGTTTTTGGGCTAATCTGTGGACTGCTCCTCATTTTTCACTTGTTCCTAGCCCCTCTTACAGCCCGTGGCGTTGACCCTTATATGGTTCCTTCTAAATCAGAAATCGCTGGCCGGGAATTTGTAGTGAGAAACCGCGAGCTCAAGCGACAGATTGACTTCCGGGTGTATGGGGCACCTGTTGTATTCCAGACAATTTGGTATAACTACTTGTCGCTCAAGCATCAAATGGGCGAAGAATACGCTAATCAATTCGAGGTTCCAGGGTTAGACAAGGTCTACAACAGCGGCCAATTTAGAGTATTTTTACCCCGAGACAAAAACGTATTCCAGAAATTATTAGAGGTGTGGCATTACACTGGATTTCGAGAACCTAGATAGCACAAACGTGGTGTTTACACTATGAGAATCCTCCTGGTTTGGGGTATGCCCCTGGTGGCCGGAAATGCACAAACTACTTGTGCTATAGAAAAAGCACAAAACTTGAAGAAAATTGGCAATGATGCGCATTTAATTACACCCAATGTTCTCCGAAAGCTATGGCGGTCTGGACTGTTTAATTGGCTCCTCCTCGCTGCTTACCAATTACCCCTCTTTTTCCATCTCCTTTGGTATAGCATAACGTTTAAGCCTGATATTATTCATTCAAGTTCTGCATTGGTATTCCCCTCGCTTGCTGTTTCCAAAATTCTGAAAATACCACATATTGTGGAAGCCCATGGGGTTATGTTTGAAGAGGCGAAAATGGTCGATATGCCCCAATTCTTGATTGCTTGGATGAAAATATGCGAAGCCATTAGCTATAATCTTTCGACAAAAATAATAGCCAATGCTCCGGGAACAAAAAAGGACATCGTGCAAAAGTTTAATATCGTGCCGGAAAAGATAATAACGATATCCAATGGAGTAAATACAGATTTATTTCAACCCAGATATGTCATGCCGACTAGCCTGGGCTTACACGAAGGATACGATTATGTCTGTTTTGTCGGTAACCTTCTCCCCTGGCAAGGTATTCAATATTTGATATCAAGTGCGCCCCAGGTACTCAGAGAAAGTCCGGCTACAAAATTCTTGATCGTGGGAGATGGAATGATGAAAGATACATTAATCAGAATGGTGAAACAACTGGATTTGGAGAGCAATTTCATTTTTACAGGGACTGTCTCCTACCAGGATGTGCCGAAATATATAAACGCTTCCAAGTTGTGTGTTGCTCCCTTTGTTAAGGAAAAGGATGATAAGATGTCTCCACTAAAGATTTATGAATATCTAGCTTGTGGAAAGCCTGTGGTTACCAGCAATGTTAGGGGTGCTGGTGATGTCGTAACGGAAAATAATGCCGGTTTAGCGGTCAATCCAGAGAACCCCGAAGCACTGGCGGAGGCAATAATAAAGCTCTTGGAAGACAGGGAACTTAGAGAGTCAATGGGCAGAAACGGAAGGAGGCTTATTGTAGAGGAATATAGTTGGGAGAAGATTGCTATGAAGGTTGAAGAGGTTTATAGGTCATGTTTAAAAAAGCCTGCTCTTAGTCTTCCTTAGTGCACGTGTTATTTTTAAGTAGCACAAAAGCATATAACGCGCACAAAGACCCAACACTGGTACAAATTGAAGTCTTAGCAATACATTAGCGATTACACTCGTCAGCGGGTCGGCTGCGCGTACGCCGTCAGCGGTGAAACATATTCCAAAATCCTTGCCGTGTTTTCTCCAAAGTTTTAGTTGTTCCCTTTTAAGGTTGCTTCGGGGGTTAGCACGCGGTGAATTGTGGAAAATAGGCAGGTTCAATATCATGCTCCTTACCCCTTCCTTTTTTAATGACAGACAGTAATCTGCTCCGTAGCAGTGCCAATCATCAAAAGCTTCGTCAAACTCAAATTCTTGTAAAACTATCTTGGGAACAATGAAAAGCCCTTCATCCAATAATTGAACTTCTTCAAGTAAATGGCTGGGATTTAGGAAGGTGGCATCAATACCTGCATTAATTAGTCTGCCAGTATTAGTAACTCCAGCACTGCCGAAGATAGCCTTCTCAGGCGCATTTCTCAGAATTGGTTCACAGCGTTCGAGCCAATCATTCCCAATTAACTGAAGATCCTGGTGCACAAATAACACAAAATCACCTTTAGCTAACCGCCGTCCATAATTTAGTGCGCTACTTGCCGAGGTGAAAGCTTTTTTGGTATTGTCAATTAATATTAACTCGTGCTTAGAACTTTGATTTTCTAAACTCTTCAGCAAGTTCCCTCTAAGAATCTCCTCATTGTTATAAACCACGACAACCGAAATCATTTTGGCTTTCTCCGTTCAATACTTCCGCGCACTTACTTTTGCTGGTTGCCTGTTGGGTATCCAGGGCATGTCTCCCATTAAAGATAGGTTATATTCTCATCAGCCTCCCGAGGAAGCGAAAGGCCTCGCCCGGGTATGCATATGCTAATTTCACCATTCTCCCGGGATGCTTGAGGTATTGAAGCAAGGAAAATCTGGTTCGGTGAGTAAGCGCCTTACGGGCTAATCTATTTACTTCCTCCGCGGTGAAGTCTTCCGTCCTTATCAAGCCCCTCCCCCAGGGCTGAGTGGCTTCGGAAAGGGCACGGGGGGATAATTCGCGGGCAAAATACCCTCCCTGTTGGCAAATCTCGTATAAGCGTGTCCCGTATAAGGGTGTTGCCACCAGTACATCCATGGAGACACCATAATCCTTTTGCAGCTTTAGACCAAAATCTATTGTCTTTTCCATATTTTCCCGCTTTTCGCCGGGGAAGCCAATAACATAGAAGGCCTCTAATGGCATACCTGCGTATCGGCACATTTTGGCTGTCTCCACTACATCCTCCAGGCAAAGATGCTTATCAATGATACCATTTAGAACAGCCTGGTCTCCGGACTCAACGCCGATGGTTAGTTTGGTGCAGCCTGCCCCTTTCATCTTCGTCAAGAGCCTCAGGGAGACTTTGTCTGCCCTGATTCCATTGGGCACATCCCATGTGATTTTAATAGCCTTATCGTTCAGACCATCCAGGATGTCCTCAAATCGTTTCGGGTCAAGGGTCAGGTTATCATCTTCGAAATGGATGTGCTGGACACCATACTTATTGACTACATAGTCTATATGAGCGATGACATACTCCGGGGAATGAGCCCTCCACCTTTTACCCATATGCAGGTGAATTGAGCAGAAAACACAATTGAAAGGACACCCCCGGCTGGTTATCATAGGTATCTCTCTCAGAAATTTCGGGGCTCGATATCTGAGATGCCCTGGATTGAGATACTTTTCCATATCAATTAAGTGATATGCTGGAAGGGGAAGCCCATCAAGATAAGTGATAAAGTCCCCCGCAGAATTTAATATCACCTCCCCATCCCTTCTGTGAGCGATCCCCTTGATTTCTGGTATTTCCCTCATTCCAAGATAGTGCTCAACAATATCTAACATTGTTTGCTCCCCCTCGCCCCTCACTACAACATCGATAGCCCCCGCCTCTTTTAGAAATTGGGTTGGTATTGCTGAAGCGTGAGGACCGCCAACAATCACCGAAATTTGTGGGGAGATTTCTTTCACAATTTGAGCAACCTTTATGGCATTATCGGCTTGAGTAGAAAAGGGGCAAGTTATACCTACCATATCCGGTTGGCTTCGTCTTATTTCTTCCTTCATTTTGTCCCAGGGCATGCCAACGTGTTTGGCATCACCCTCTCTTCGGGGCGGTGAATTGTCAATCAGCGCATCCAAAATCTTGACCTCGTATCCTGCTTTATCCAGCATGGCCGCTATATACAGTAATCCCAGAGGAAAACCGCCTGTAGGCGGTGCTGAACCTGGGTAATAAGTCCGTGGTGGGTTAATGAGCAGGATTTTCATTGATTTTCCGGCCTAAACATTAGTTGCGCTTTGCTCTTACTTGACGTAGATCATTGTTTTAGTGGCTTCAAACGTTTTCTCATATCTTGCAGGTTATTACTGTTGAGAATTTGCTCATTGTTACATACCACAGGGGAAATCATTTTGCCATAAAGATCAGAGACTGCATAATTCCATCATATATTGCTTTATAGAATATCTTTATTGAAGGCAGATCTCTACGATATATATTGACGAAGGTAATGAATGGGAAGTATGTCATGAAGAAAAACAAAGAAGAGGAAAAAAACTGTAGCCGGCTAAAATTTCTCCTCATAAGTAAGAAGCGGTTACGCGTTACATAGTATAAGTATAACTTGCTTCTCGTGGCGGTTGATGCTATTTTGTGCCATAATTTCGCCTTAGGCACACAAATAACTTTATATTCAACCCTCCTGGCTTTTATACACCATTCGGCGTCCTCAGAATAGCAAAAGTATTCGCTATTCAATAGCCCTATTTTTTTAATCATGTCCTGTTTTATAAGCAAAGCACACCCAGATACATAGTCAACCTCTCTTATTTCTTCAAATTGCCCGTGGTCAATCTTTCCCCATCCAATAAAGGGTGCTCTACCAGTCCAGACATTAATTTTTCCACCCACGGAAAATATTAAATTTGGTTCATTATAATAATAAATCTTCCCCCCCACAATGCCGATGGCTGGATCGGCTTGCGCAGCCTTAATTCCTTCATTCAAGAACATAGAATCAACCACAGTATCATTATTCAACAAGAAGATATAATCAGTTCCTCTCTCTAAGGCATACCTCATCCCAATATTATTCCCTTCAGCAAACCCGTAGTTCTTATCATTTTCAATAATATGAATGTAATCCCCAAACCTTTCCCTCAAGACCTCAACATCATTCCCTTCCGAGCCATTGTCAACCACGATAACTTCATAGTTGGGATAGGTTATCTTCTTTAGAGACTCCAGACACTCTATGGTATCCTCAAGCCCATTCCAGTTGAGGATGATGATTGAAACCTTTGGGTAGACCATCATACCAAATCCTTTATTGCCACAATGTGAAAGGACGGGGTTACGAAGGGAGGCAGAATCGATGGAAACTTCCTTAGAATGGGCGAAAGCACTCTGGCAATAAAAACCTTCGCGTATGGAGTTCCGGGAGGGACTCCCGCATATGCCCAAGGAGGTGCCGTGAACCTACATCGAAAACCTCTTCCCTGGAGATCTTTGGTGAGCTTGAGGGGGTTAAACCCAAGCTCTGGGAATTCTCCTGTATAAGGGTTTCTATAAGGGAAGGAAGCCTTTTGGCAGATCTTCCCTGTAGTCATGAACTCTTCAGCTGCTTTGGTTATTTGCTCTCCATACATCCCTTGAGTTTTTCTGGCGATCAACTTTAATGTTTTATCATCTAGCGAAGGACAAAGTTGATGGAGGATGCTTATTCTAGCTTCAAAAAAGCATAATTTGTCAACTTCACGGCCATGCCTTGCCATATGCTCACGGATGGGACCATGCTCAGCTCTTTTCCACTCCCTCCGGCTTTGAATTCTGCTGAGCAAAAACAAGTCATTGTTCCCATCACTGATATACAAGATTCCTCCAGGGCGTAAGATGTGTTGAATCTTATCTAACAAAAGCGAGGTGTCCCTGATGTGGGAGATAGCCTCTTGCAGAATCACCACATCATAGGAGCTTGAGGAATAATCAGTAAGTAGAAAGTCCCCCTTCTCAGCCTTAATGTTTAATTGAGGGAATTCTCTGAGCAATGTCCGAAACCCTTCGGTCATCTCCCCAGAAATATCAATGCCATAGGCTTTGCGGCAACCAAGCAGCGCAAAACATATCAATCCTAACCCGAACCCACAGCCAATATTTAAAATGTCCTTTTCTTTAGCTTCTAATAAATCGAAAATGGCAGCTTGTTGTAGGAAGTAATTTCTCGAACCATCTTTGGTAGTTACTATAGTCTTGAAATAGTCGTAAAAAAGAGGCTTCATCTTGTCACTGAGGGTAGGGTTAAGAATAACACTCTGGAACTCTTGGATTTCCTTATTATATTTTCTTGCGTTTAGTTTCATTTATCGGTTCTTCTCCTTACTATAAACTGGTAAGCACGGGTGATATGGTAGCAAGTCGTCTCTATCCTCAAGCCCGTTCCAGTTGAGGATGACGATGGAGACTTTGGGATAGCTATTCATCATTCTTGAGCCACTGTTTTCTTGTGATTTCAGCCCGTTTTAAAATCCGCGATAGGGGGTCGACACCAATCTCTCTTTTATGAGGGTTTGGAATAGTTGGTGGAGGAATGGATAATCCCTTCTTTAGCCTGATTACAATCCAGCCATCAATGACCTCAGCTAAGTTTTTGCGACATTCCTCCAGGGTTTTTCCAGTCGCCCAAACACCGGCTAGACCTGGCACCTCCCCATAATATGGCTCCTCATCCTCAATGATCTCATACCTGGCTTGGGTTAGGCCAGCCTCAATATACTCAGTAATCATGCCCTTTCCTCCCCTTCAAGATTATGGTATTCCACTTTGGGCCTCCTCGCAATAAAACTTCAACCACACAGTACTATTATAGCTTACATCCTCAGGACCATTCCAGTTGAGGATTATGATTGAGACCTTGGGATACAACGTCTTCACCCACTTCCTCTCAATAGAAGTTTCAATCCACCTTTTGCTAAGAATCCAGTTCTTTGTAAAATTAAGGGATACGAAGTACTCCAATCTCCCGTAGTTGTATAAACCCGGTTAACATGATTTTTATGCTTCTTTAATAGCTTCCCTAAGGTTTGATAATACCCGTCAGGGAGTGAACCCAAGGATAAAATAGTTTGAAAGCGGCTTTTATTAGAAGCACCAGTAAACTTGTGATATACAAACATAGGTATCACATATGCACTAAGCCCCAAACGCGCTTGACTTAAGCAATAATCCACTGTATATAGATGCCAGCTATCACAACACTTTTCATCAAACTGAAGCTTACTGAATACAGACTTAGGAATTATTACCAAGCATTCATCTAGGGTTTGTACCTCTGTTGGCTTGTCAATATAAATTTCCCCAGCTAATTTCGGGGGATCACCATGCTTAATAACTGTCATCACACCCTTCTCATCTTTCTTTCCTGCCACGCCCGCGATTCCAAGGTTAGGCAATTCATCTAAAACCTTTTCAACTTCTTCCAAAAAAGTATTTGAGGACAAATCTACATCTTGATGGACAAACATTATATACTTACCCTTTGCTTTCTTACCACCATAATTAAGCGCCTTAGCCGCTGACTTAAATGTATTTCTGGTATTATCTATTTTTATCAACTCAAACTCAACGGTCTGGTTTTTAAGGCTTTTGAGCAACCAGTTATTGAGAATATTTTCGTTATTATAGACACAGACGACAGAAATCATTGAATAAACCACCTGCCAAGTTCGATGCTACCACCAAGCCAACACATTGTATTCTTCTTCTCTTAGCCAGTAGTTTGGTTCTAAGAGCCATGTGCCGTAAAAAGCGTAACCTTCTCGTCTTCAGATCCAAAATATAAGCGGTTCTCTCTATAACACTAGTTATCAATGCCAACGCCAGCCTTATCGAGATGGAAAGGACTACCCTGCCTCCACCTCGCCTTAAATTCAAGAAGTCGCATGTTGGATGCATGTAAGCTTCTCAAGTTTTCAGCATTCTCATTCACCTTCTTACCAATAGCTATTATCCCAAATTATGCACGTAGCTTCGTTTTCGTGTCATTTTTTGCAGTCATTTAGATACATCATGCATTATCTGGGATAAATATTTCAATCCTGATTTTCTATATAAGTATCCGAATCCTAATTTTTCCAGAAAGTAGACCGTCCCGTTCCGAAGGACAAGACTGATAAAGCCGGTGGAAAAGTAACCCCAATGTATGGGGTCGCGTAACAACGTCCAAACCATTTGCCGCCCGTAGG
>QLUI01000410.1 GCA_018725345.1 Bacillota bacterium
AAATCCCTGGAACTCTCCAGAGCCGAGGTTGCCGACTCTATTATCTCTCTGGCTTCGGCATGATTAAATCTCGCCTCCTCCGCAATTCTTTCTGCTTCCTGTGCCAGTTCTGTTGCCCTCTCATACTTGCCATCGCTGAAAGCAGATCTTGATTTTTCCAGGAGTCCGGCTGCAGTAGTTGGTAATTGAATATCAACATCTTGCACCAGGGTAGTTGCTTGAGTAAGAGATTCATGGGCAAGCTTATGATTTTTCCTGCGCACCTTCACCCTTTCCTCTGCCTGCCTGGCATTTTCGATAGCTTCAGCATAATTCCCTGCATCGAATACTGAGGCCGCTTTCTTAAATAAACCCTCCGCTTCGGCAACCTTACAGCCAGCCTGATTAGCCTCCTTTAGGGCAGATTTTGCTGAATTGATCGTCTCTCTTGCTGTAGCAAGCTGAACCTCTTCGATTGCTTGCTTTGCCTCTTTCGCATACTTAATAGCCTGAGCATAATCCCCCTCGCTGAATGATGAATCTGCATCGCTAAGCAATCGTTCAGTTCTGGTAACATTGCAGCCAACATCTCTGGCCACCTTGAAAGCTGATCTTGCTGAATCGATCGTCTGTTTTGCTGTCGCTATTTGCACCTCCTTCGCTCTCTTTTCGGCCTGACTGGCATAGTATCTGGCATTTAGCAGGTCTCCTTCTGCCAGCGAGGCCTTTGCCTTCTCAATCAATTCCTTACAGTCCACCATCAAGTCTGAGAGATCGAAACCTTCGGCTTCCCACTCCTTGACCTCGGCTTCAAGTTGTCTTACCTGCGCCAGATAAGCCCTTCGTTCCCGCCTGCGACGGACAGCCAGAGAAATAAGCAGGGCAAGGCCGGCGAGGATAGTCGCTCCCCCGATATAGATGTAGGTGTTGTGCACTGTGGGGGCGAAGTCCCCTTCATTACGAACACCGTCCCCATCAATGTCCAGAGCGATGCTTCTTGCCCTCAGAGCCAGTGGCCCTGCACTTTGGTAGTCCCCGTCCTGAAAAGCTTCTTCTGCCTGAGCGAGCAATTCCTCTGCCCTGGCTACATTGAATCCCCCTAGTTGCGCTGCTCTAATTGCCTCCCTTGCCTCGTGAATCTGTAGAATCCCTTGTGCCGTAGCCTTTGCCTTTTGGGCAAGGCTTATCGCTCTTCCAAAATCCCCTGCTGCAAGCGTTTCCTCGGCATCTGAAATCAAAGCCTCGACTATGGCTACATTGAGTCCTCGTAGATATGCTGCTCTAGTTGCCTCCCTAGCCTCGTGGATCTTTAGAATCCCTGCTGCCGTAGTCTTTGCCTGCTCAGCGAGGGTGCTGGCTCGTTCAAGATCCCCCGGTGTAAGTGCAAGAATGCTCGGTGCAAGTGCCCTCTCAGCTTGCGAAAGGAGGGCCTCCGCCTCAGCCATATCGAGCCCTTCTGCTCTCGCGGCTTCGATTGCTTCTGTTGCCTCCTCGATGATGGTGGCAATTCGTGCTTCTTCCGATGCAACCTCTATCAGCGTGACTATCAGCGTGACTATGAGCATGGCAATTATAAGCACCACTGCGATCCCAGACAGGATTGGTGTGAGACTTTTCATGATCAAAACCTCCCTGAAGATTCCTGGGGCCTCCGCCTATTCATTTCCCCGCAGGCAACTGCTCAGATTCCAAGCCTGTCCTGAGCTTGTTGAAGGGTTCCGGGGTTCACGCTTGCGGGTTCAAGGTTCAAGGTTCCAGGTTGCGGGTTCAAGGTTAGAAAACGATCAAGATTGAACGGTTAGACAGACAACCGTGAACTGTGAACCGTGAACCCCTGGGCCTGCGGCCGGGGGCAGGCCTCACAACCTGAGTAGTTACCTGATTTGTTTCTCAATCCCTCTCTCCCAAATGTGCTTCGCCTCTTCAATGCTCTCATCAGTGATTTTAA
>QLUI01000411.1 GCA_018725345.1 Bacillota bacterium
GGGTAAGATCGGTTTTTCCACATAATCGTCCACGGCCATTTCCATGCCGGTTTCCATCTCAAAGCGTCTGCGGCAGGATTCCTCCCTGAGCGCGGTGAGGAGCAAGATGGGGATATTGGCGTATTCTGGATGATCGGGATTCTTCAGCCTTTTATACATCGCAAAGCCATTCATCCCGGGCATAATCAAGTCCAGAATGATCAGGTCTGTCTTGCCTGCCTTGAGCCTATATAGTCCCTCCACCCCGTCTCGAGCGGTGGCTACCTGGTAACCCTGTGACTCAAGTACGGTGGTTAGTGCCTCAAGAATATCGGGGTCATCATCGATGACCAGAATCTTACGGCCTTGCCCCGTTTCAGCCTCCCATTTCACCAACCAAGGATAATTGGTAATTGGTGATTAGTAATTGGTAACCACCAATCACTATTCACTATTCACTATTCAATTGTCGGTAGGATGAAAGTGAATTTGCATCCCACCCCGGTCTCATGGCAAGGGCTTTCTACCCTGATCCGGCCGCCATGAGCCTCGACGATTCTCTTGACTATTGACAATCCCAATCCGGTGCCGGGTACATTCACATTGCTCGCCCGGTAGAAATCATCGAAGATGCGGGGGAGCTCCTCGTCCGGGATGCCGATCCCGGTGTCCTGGACTTCGCCTACTATTTCACCATCCCCCTCCAGGAGCCTCAGGGTCACCGTGCCCCCCTTTGGCGTGAACTTGATGGCGTTGCTCAGCAGGTTGGTGAAAACCTGCTGCCATCGGATAGGTGAACCGAAGACGGGAGGCAAATCGGGGGAAATATCCGTCGCTAACGTCAAGCCCTTTTCCTTTGCCAGCCTCTGGGCATCGTCCAACAGCTCACCTGCAAGCTGCGCCAGGGATACCTCCTTCATCTCCGAGACAACTTGCCCCATCTCAAAGCGGCAGATATCTAAGAGGTCGCTGATGAGCTCGAGGAGTTCATCGATCCTCATACTGCTCCTCTCGATCATCTGTCTTTGTTTCTCGTTGAGCTCGCCAGAATATCCGCCCAGCATCACCCCGAAATAGCTCTGAATAGCAACCAGAGGGGCTTTCAGGTCGTGAGCCACCATAGAGATGAAGGTGATAAGTCTATCCTTCCCCTTTTCCAACTCTGCCAGTTCATTGCGAGCCCGGTCTAATTGCTCCACCTTTTCCCTGACGAGAGGCTCGCAGTATTGCTCTCGTGACTCATATGGTCGAGCCTTCTCCAGGGCAATGGCACCCAAACTGGCGACGGTACCGAGGAACTCAATCTCATCGGATGAGAATCGGCGAGTCTCCGCGGTATAAATCCTCAGTACCCCAATGATCTCGTCTCTGAGAATAACCGGAAGGGACAGCATGGATGCTATGCCTTCTTTTCCCGCCTGGGCTCTATAGAGCACCCGGGGGTCAGTTGCGACATCGATAACGGACATCGGTTTGCCTTTCAGCACCTCGGCGATAATGGGATCGAGTTTCACCGGTCCCCTTCTTACATACGAGTCGCTAAGCCCGTGGAAGGCAGTATGTATCAGTTGCTTGCCATCCGGTGTGAGGAGCATCAGGGAACAGCCTTTAGCATCAAGGGTTTCGGCTGTGCTTCTCACGATACCGTTGAGCACCTCCCCCGTTATGACGGCGGAGTTTACCGCGATGGCAATCCTGTAGAGCGCCTGGTTATAATCGAGGGGCTTCTGTTTCATAGCTGCTGGCCGGTCCCGTGATGCAATATTAACATATCGGCACGGTTATGACAATCAGCACTGCTTCACTCGAATTACCTGTCAGGAAGGTTGACAATATACTGCCATCTGGTGTATTATATCTTGAGGATGCGATAGGCCTGGTTATGTGAGCATTCGGTTGAATTGCTGAATGCTGACCGCTGATGGCTGAACGCCTGCCGGCGAAG
>QLUI01000412.1 GCA_018725345.1 Bacillota bacterium
TGTCTGGAGAGGAACAGTAAGAAGACAAGCCCCAAGGGAGACTGGAAGTATTACTTCAGTTGAAGTTTATCCCACGGGTAAAGTAGCCCCCGGAGCCACGGTTCGTTTCAGAACCCATATGATGTTAGGCGCCCGCGGGGACTGGTTTGCTTACATCTTCGACAATGACACAGGAGTAATGCTTGGCGACACCAGTTTTTTTACTATTATGGCTGGACCGAGAGTCCACGACTTCCGAGAGAAAATGCCTGATAAGGAAATCTGGAACGTCCGCATCGAGTTGTGGAGCGAGGCAAGACCTGCGGGCGCATCACCGACAATAATCAGGTAAGGCTAAAACATGCTAGACCAACGTATCATCCGAATTGAAAGGGCAGACCCAAAGGTAGATCCAGAGCTCCCGCCTGATGAGCCTCAAGAGCCGTTTCCGTGGCTCTTGCTGGTGGTTGTGGTGATAGTTGCTTTGGGTGTCGCTTTGATTATTGAAAGGGGATAGAATATATGCATATCTCTCAAATAAGAGCTATAGAATTAGCTACTATCAGATGGTCAAATCGGCTGCCTGGATTAAATCTCCTCCCAGATGGTATTGACGTCGTCCACGACATTCTTTACACTCAAACTCTGGCAGTGCAAGGAGATACCACACATCCACTGAACGCCGCCCTGGACACAGACCTGAACCTTCATACATCACTCGACGGTCTTAGCTGGGACAGCATACCATACGTCGAAAGAAATTGGGGTGATGCCCAAATCAAAACTATATTGGTTCAATGCGGGCCACCGAGCCTCCGCTTTCGCCTAGATAACAACACCCCCAACCAGATTGCTACAGTTCCCGGACCACACACAACAGGCACTGTTGAGGGACTCGCTGCCTCCATCATCATTAACCCTCCTGGAGGTATCAGGCTGATCCAAGTTGAGCTGGATGGCCATGTTTCGGGAGGCTCAGGAACGTATCGTATTACCAGTCATCGAGCTGGAGAAACTGAAGTTGGGCTTGTTCCCCTAACCACCATCACAAACACTGCCCGAGCCACGTTTCGCCACGCAGTTAGCGTTGATTCAGATGTTGCGCTTATCATACGTTATTACGTCAGGCACACTGGTGATGTGGCTGGGCATACGATAACCACACAGGTATATAGAACTATCACACAGTTCAGAGCCACTTTCACCGCCAGAGTGCTTCACGTAGGTTAAGGAGTTGATTATCTGATGTTGTGGACACCAAAAGCACCAGCATTAGCCCCACGCCCACTGGTGACACCTCTGCCTAGGAAACTCCCTATCAGCCTTCATCCCTCCTGTGTGCTGGCTCTGTTGCCCCAGAACGACCCTAAGTGGTTTGATCACAGTGGCCATGGTAACCATGGGATCATTCACGGGACTACGCCAACCGCAAAGGGTCCCGAGGGCTTCGCCTGGGAGTTTGATGGGGTGGATGATTGGATTGATTGTGGGAACGACTTAAATATAATCGGCTCAGAAATGAGTTTTGGGGCACGGATAAGGTTTAGCAGTCTTATTGGAGATGCTTTGGGCATTATAAACAAAGGGACTGCCTGGAATACGGGTTATTCCTTATTATGGGTTCCTCCTATGAGATGGGAGGTTGCTGTGCTCACAACTATGGGCAATTTTAATATGTGGCCTACAACACCTCCTGTTTTAGATACTTGGACAAATTACTGGATATCCTATAACGGAACAACTTTGAAGTTTTACATAGATGGCAGGGAAGACCACTCAATACCTGCTTCTGGCAATTTGGTTCAAGCAGGTCTACTTGTAGTAGGGCGTGAAAATTGGGGAGGTGGTAGATTCTTTTTCCCAGGCCTCATCGACTACGTCCTCATCTACAACCAGGCCTGGTCACCACGCCCCCAGGATGCTAACTACCTGCC
>QLUI01000413.1 GCA_018725345.1 Bacillota bacterium
ATAGAAGGTGTTCAGAAACAAAGGGGTAATTCAGGGATTTTGGGCAAAGATTGAAGGTGGGAAGTCTAAGATGGTTGGGGGATGAGAATTATGTGACAAATCTCGAGCAAACCCAGCGGCAAAGGCGAGCCGGAATTAAACAGCCTCATTGGAGAAAAGGAGGGGAAGACAATGAATAAATGGATAGCCATTCCAGTTATTGCCGTTCTAGTGATTGGGATTATTGTTATCGGGTATTTTCTTTGGCAACAGACCGATAAGCTGGAAGAAGCTGAATCGGAGATAGTTGCTTTGGAAGGGAATGTTTCTGCCCTGCAAACAAACCTGACAGAGTCAGAAGCAACAGTCTCAAGTTTAGGAGCTCAGCTTGCAGTAGCCAACGCTGAGATAGTTGCTTTGGAAGGGAATGTTGCCGCCCTGCAAACAAACCTGACAGAGTCAGAAGCAACAGTCTCAAGTTTAGGAGCTCAGCTTGCAGTAGCCAACGCTGAGATAGTTGCTTTGGAAGGGAATGTTGCCGCCCTGCAAACAAACCTGACAGAGTCAGAAGCAACAGTCTCAAGTTTAGGAGCTGAGCTTGCAGTAGCCAACGCTGAGATAGTTGCTTTGGAAGGGAATGTTGCCGCCCTACAGACAAAGCTCACAGAGTCGGAAGCAGCAGTCTCAAGTTTAGAAGCCGACCTTCACAACGCCCAAAGTGCTCTTTGGGTACAAGAGAATATTAACTTAGCGCTATCGGAAGAATTGGAAAAGGTGAAATACCCCAGGCACTTTGAATCGCTTGCGGAACTAACTGATTGGTTATACAAAGATGATACAGATACAAAATATGCTGATGAGGATATCGCAAACCTGTCCTTTATCCTGCAAGTAAGGGCACTAAGGGATGGATACTTGCTTCCAGTTAGACTTTTTGTAGAGGGTGAGGATGTATATGTAGTTAACAATGCCGTTGTGGGCGACAGCATATATTTAGTTTGGGCGGACGATGACCACATTGAATGGTATACTTATGTAGCACCTATACCATCTCGTCCGTTATTTCCAGCAGCAGCCAACGCGGGAATTATGCAATGGAATGCACCCCCACCCATGACAATAAACGAGCAAACATCATACACTGCCATTTTGACCACAAACAAGGGCATCATAAAGATTGAGCTTTTCAACGAATACACACCAATTACAGTCAATAATTTTGTCTTTTTGGCAGAGGCGGGCTTCTATGATAACGTCATTTTTCATCGAATCATCGAAGGATTCATGATTCAAGGTGGCTGCCCACTTGGAACAGGTGTAGGCGGTCCAGGATATGCTATAGTAGATGAATTTGCAGGATATAATAAAAACACAAGGGCAACCATTTCTATGGCAAATGCCGGACCAAACACTGGTGGGAGTCAGTTCTTCATCAATCTTGCGGACAATTCATGGCTTGATGGAAAGCATACCGTGTTTGGGAGGGTTATAGATGGAATGGATGTAGTCGATGCTATTGGTGCGGTAGAGACCGGCCCAGGTGATCGCCCGATGGATAATGTCGTTATGAAGAATGTAGAAATCATAAGAGAATAGATCAAGGCATTTCTTGCCTCTATTCCATCCCCTCCCCGAGCCTAAATCAACTTCCCTCAGCCATCAAAGGTGGTGGACACACTCAAAACAGGGATCAACCGTAGCGGTGCGGTTGTGGGATTGCGGATGGTCGAATCGATCAGAAGAAGCGGGCTTCCCGGTGCGGTCATGTATTGTAGCGTGAATTAGCTAACCAGCACCCGGAGAAGCCTATAGTAGCAGGATAAAAGTGCCTTTTAGTAGCTCAAATCTTGCCTGGTTCGCCTGATATTTGAAATCCCGACTTCCTACAAAAGAGTGGTGTTTTTGGCAAGTATAAAGGGACCCACTAAC
>QLUI01000414.1 GCA_018725345.1 Bacillota bacterium
GCCGCCTCGGCGGTGCCGTCATGTGAGCCGTCATCTATTACAATGACCTGGTCAACATACCTCCTGGCTCTGGAGACCACATCTGCAATAGTAGGGTTAGTATTAAAACAAGGGATGGCGGCTATGATTTTCATGTCGCATGCCCGATGAGGTTATAGGTGATAGGTCATAGGGGCACTGCGTAACCCCCGTTGTCACGAGGGCAGGCCCCTATTACCCATTACCTATTACCCATAACCTACGTCCGATGTCCTTCATATTTAAGGTTAACATTCCCCACGAACAAATTTGGCGATCTTCAGTTTCACTCGGAGCGTACAAGCTTATAGCAGCAAGATTTTGACTTCATTCTAACACATGACATACTATAACAGATAGGGAGGAGAACAGTCAAAAGCCGAGATCCGCCCCCAGCCCTTTATGGCATCAGGAGTGTATCTTTAAGGACCGCCTGCATATCAATCTGCACTCCTCTTCTTTCCAGAGACGTAAGAACCCAGAGAGTTTCGAGAAGGCTAAAACTTGAATAGTAAAAATCATTCCCCTCCTCTTTTAGCTTCTGGATCAACTCGCTTGCACCAGTCACTTGAATGCCTACCGAGGGCAGCAAGAAGGATGTGTCAAGAAGGATTCTCATAAGTCTTCTGGGCTTCCAGGCTTATTTTTCCACTTCTTCGGGGCTCAGAGAGGCAAACTTCTTCCCCTTAAGTGCGAGTTCTATAGCATCCTCCGCCGGTTGCAGAAGAAGCTTCCTTCCTTCAACACTCATAGTTACCTTGCTCCCCTCTGTCAGACCAATCCTTTCTGCAATAGCCCTTGGGATACGGAATGAAAAGCCTTCGCCTATTTGGGCCAGTGATTCTAATGTCGCCACTTGTCACCTCCTATCTTGTTGAGTTTGGTTCTTTTTACCGAGCAGGTATTGGATAAAGCCGGAGAGCAGTCTGGCTGCCTCATCGGATTTAGAGTATAGCTCATTGACCGGATACGCCTCAAACACAGGATCGTTGCTGAGCAGGACGGCATTTTCAACATTTGTCTGAGTAATTAGTAGACGGTCGAACGGATCCTTGTGATGAGTGGGCAGACTCTGCAATGCCAAAACATGCGCAAGTACCACAGGTAGGACTTGGGTATTGGGCGAGAGCTTTTCTGGTTCACTGTCCCACCAGATGAAAGTGTGTGTATCCAACAGCAACTTCATGCAGTCCCCCTTCAGCCTATCCACCCCTTCCAAAGAATTCCTCTTCAATTAATCCTGATTGACGAATCATGCTTTTAAGTGTCTTTGGATGGAAACTGTTTCTATCGGCGAGAACTGTAACCCTTCTTTTTTGCCCTTTAACAACACCTTTAAATTGTCTATGGCTTCCCTTCTGAGAAACGAATTTGAAACCATGATTCATTAAGATCTTCTCTATATCCTTACTCGACAGCTTGGGATATTTAGGCATGTAAAACCTCGCTGTATCCATAAAGCTCCACCGCACTAAAAGAAGTCAAATATTTCTTGAACCTGAGTTCATACTCTTTTATCACTTCCTCTGGAGCTAATCGCGGGATAAATTCATCTTCCTCCTCATCTTTCACAACAGATTCGATATACCCTTCAACCGCCTCCCGTAGGTTCTTCTTCGCACTTTCTAACGTATCCCCTTCTGTGGCAATGTCTAATTCGACACAGAGTGCGCAGTAGATCTCCCCCTCTTTTTCAATAACTCCATGAAATGTATATTCTTTCATTGCAACGCCTCCTTTGTTTGATGTTCAACGTTCAACATTGAACTTGAGCTCTCCCACTTTGAACTTCCGTCTCCTGCCTGTGGGCTGTCATAAGGAAATAACCCTTGGACTTATCCGAAATTTATCCGAAATTTATCCGAAATTACCGCAGCATGTAATGC
>QLUI01000415.1 GCA_018725345.1 Bacillota bacterium
TAAAGGGTCGCACTACAGTAATCGTAGGGTGGAGAGAATTATAATGATTTCTGCAATTGACTATAATCAGGGATAGGCTGACAATCATGGCAAAAAGGTAAGAATACTTGGTGATGATCGAGTAAACATATCCGAGTGTGAAGAGCCAATTGGGGACTGTCTCGACCACCTGGAGTATTGTGGCGGCGCGGTTGAGGTAGCCAGGGCGCTCTGGTATGGCCGCGATGAATTCGATTTTGTCAAAATGGCTGAGTATGCCCAGAAGAACGGAAACAGGGCAGTAAGCCAGCGGTTAGGTTATCTCATGCCTGAATCCGTGAAGCTAGCCCTTACTTTCCCTTGCGTTTCGTATCTCGAGTAATACCCGATATACTTGAATGTGTAAAAGCCGTTGAAGACTTTCGCCCTGGAGGTGAAGATGCGTTTTGAGATAGTGCAGGGGGACGAACAACTTTCCAGCCATTCGGGCCTGGCCCTGGTAGGTGCCATACTGGACAGAACCAATATTCGGGAGCGATTAGATGCGGTGAGGCTGCCAGAACATCCCTTTCCGGAGATCAGCCACGGTGAGGTGGCTACAGCCATGATTGGGCTCATCAGCGTGGGCAAGCCTGACTTCGATGCCATTGAGCCCTTCCGCGATGACCCCTTCTTCGCCCAGTCTCTGGGCCTGGATTCGGTGCCATCCAGCCCCACCCTCAGGCAGCGAGCAGCGCCAGGGGTACCTTCAACGACATCATTCTGGAGGAGTCTGCTGGGGTGGTAGGACGGCTTGCCCCGGTGATCACCCCCTGCCACGGTAGCCTGGTGGCGGTGGACATCGACGTCAGCCCACTGGACAATTCTAAGACGAAACCCCCATGGGCGGCTGCCCACCAACGAATCATGAAAATGGGTGTAGGTTGCACCGCGCATCGAGACTTGTTATCCTCAGATTGGGTGCAAAGAAAGTTACCATAGAACCTGTGTTGCAGACGGCGTAAATCTATTTTCGGAACAAAAAGGAAGGAGTAAGGCTTACAAGAAATTCGATGGCTATGCCCCCATTTTTGCCTATGTTGGGGAAGAGGGATACCTGGCAAATCTGGAATTGCGTCCGGGCAGTGACCACAGTCAGAAAGGGACGGAGGCATACCTTCGCCAAACGCTGCGATATGCCCGTCTGATGAGCGATGCGACCTTTCTGGTGCGCATGGACTCAGGCAATGACAGTCTGGGCAACATCAAGGTATGCCGACAGGAGAAAGCCCACTATATCATCAAGCGCAACCTGCGTCAGGAGACGCCGGAGGAGTGGATGGAGATAGCCAGGGAGTGTGGTGAGATGGAGGAGCCACAACCAGGCAAGCGTAATAGGTAAGTTTTTCCAAAAACTCGGCCCTCCCATATTGATATTAGATGAGGGTTAGCCTCGACTTTTCAATTTACGGCGACCTTATTTTGGGTATAGGACTTACGCAGTTGGGGTAAGACTGTAGGTGGGATGTGTCAGACCTGTCCCTGGCCAGGTCCAGGGATAAGCCCATATTGCCTCCCGGATAATGGACACCTTTGCCTCATACCAAACTCCCGTTAATGTTGAAGGTATTATGCAGGTAATCAAGCAATTGCTGATACTCAATCACGATCGACTTCCTCCTTTCAATATAAGCCCAGTGTGCCTCTCTTTTTGCCAACTGCATCCGCTACACCGAAAAGGAACCACCCGACTGTGAAGAAAATGGCAGATCCAATCATCAATTCAGCAAAAGCCTGTCCCGGCCAAGGTAAACGCTCGAGATTGATTATGCGCAGCAAATATGCAGCCTGGTATACGGGCCAGAAAGAAAGAGGCGAGTGTAATATTTCTGGTATCACTTCTTTCGGGAGGATGATAGGTATAATTATCAAGAAATTTATCAAT
>QLUI01000416.1 GCA_018725345.1 Bacillota bacterium
GTTAAAGGAACCTGTAATTTTTCGCTGACCCTCTCTAATGCTTCCTTAGGAAGCCAATGATTTTCGCGCTGAATCTCCAGTAGTACTTGAATTAGCGAACTGGCTTCGCCCTGATGTTTATCAATAATCTGATCGATTCTATCGTTATCCATGGCCACTGTCCTTATCTTCTTCTTTCCCTTAATCCACTGCCTGCTCACTTACCTTAGGCTGGAGCAAAGCGTTTCTGGCTTTCATCATACCTGATTAATCCTTCCCTTGTGGAGCTCTTAAGGTATCTTGATACTTCAGACGGGTTTAAGTCTAAAATCTCAGAAATTTCTCCAGTTGAAAGGGGTCTTTCTCGCAGGAGTAGCATAATTTGGCTTATTGCCAATTTATCTACAATTAATTCATTAAACAACCGGTTTACCTCGTCACTGCTGAAAAATTTCTCATACTCTTCTTCCGTATTAAGACGTACTCTTAGCCTCTCCCTTTCCACCAGCTTAATATAGGGAATTAGCTTGGTAACTGCTTCAAGCTTGAACTTTAATTCATTTCCATCTATTCCTTCACCTACACCAAGAGGGCCGGAAGACTTCACTTTCCTGGTAAAATCAGTAATAACTTCGGCGAAACGGATTCCTTCAGAGGCAGACACCCATTCAAGCCTTAACCTTTCGGGATTCACCCCGATCTGTTCCAGTAATTTTTTACATAGATGCATCATGCTTAATGCATCGTAATTTCCTTCCGTAATATAATGGCATTCACCGAGCCAGCAGCCGCCGACAAACACCCCGTCTGTTCCGTTGGAGAAAGCTCGGAGTATAAATGCCGGATCGACTCTGCCGGAGCACATCACCCTTATCACCCTTATATTAGGGGGGTATTGATAACGAGAAACTCCGGCAAGGTCCGCCCCCGCGTAGCAACACCAATTGCACAAAAATCCTAAAATCTTTGGTTCAAACCCACGTCTCACAACCATTTTTTGCTCGCTCCTTTATTTGTCTTCACCACAGAGGCACAGAGACACAGAGAATTCTTTATATTTTTCTTTGTGCTTTCTCGGTGCCTCGGTGTCTCCGTGGTTAGCTATTTCATCGTACGCGTCAATTTGGCAAAATATCTCTTCATCGGTAAAGTGCTTTAGAGAAATAGCCCCTGTGGGACACTTTGAATTACATAGGCCGTCTCCCTTACAGAGGACAGGAATAACCCTGGCTTTTTTGCCTTGTGGTGTATCATGAAGCTCTATAGCACCATACTTACAAACCGAAATACAAGCCTCACATGCTATACACTCACTCTCATTTACCTCGCAAATAGCACCAGAAGCGGTGACTGAATCCTTTGAAAGAATGGTTGCAGCCCGGCCGGCAGCTCCGTAGGCCTGGCTAATCGTTTCCGCTATATGCTTGGGGTAGTGAGCCATCCCGCACAGGAAAACGCCATCCGCTGCAAAGTCAACCGGTCTTAGTTTTACATGGGCTTCCTGGAAGAAACCATCCGGGTTCAAAGGCACCTTGAAGAATCGGGATATTTCATTACTTGTTGCTGAAGGGATAACGGCGGCAGCTAAAACGAGTGAATCGGCATCTATAGCAAGCTTCTTACCTAAAATAGGATCGGTTACGGTAACTCTTAGAATACGCCGACCATCCTCCTCAACAACTGCCACCTGAGGTTTATCATGCGGCTCATAGCGGATGAACTTCACCTCTCGATTCGCCGCTTCACGGTAATAATCCTCTGCAAACCCATAAGTTCTCATATCCCGAAAGATAATGTAGATATCCATCTCGGGGTTTATCTCTTTTAGTTTCAAGGCGTTCTTTATAGACTGACTACAACATACCCGGGCGCAGTAATTTCTGTCTTCCTGTCTGCAGCCTACACATTGGATCATC
>QLUI01000417.1 GCA_018725345.1 Bacillota bacterium
ATCAATATACCTAACCGCCATTATTTGGCACCGCATTTTGGCTCGGAAAACACTAAATTGAAGCTAAGCCAATCCCACCTCAAAGCTAGTCCAAAAACCAAACTGTAGAACTTCTGTCTAACTATGTAACGCAACTGCCACTATCAAGAATGATTGTAGCATCAAAGCGTTCGGCTTGCAAGCAGCAAATGCATTCTGCCAGGTAACAAAACGCTGTTTTGTTCAGTGGGCCCATGTTCAGTGGGTCCATTGACTGATTGTCACTTTCGTGTTAGTCTTTAGTCAAAATTCCTGCTCAAGGAGGGCGAGATGCAGGCCCACTGGATCCCTTCACTGGTTGTTTAGATCATTGAAATCACACCCTTGACAACTCTTTGTGTAACTGATACCTTGTTCATAGTGCCTCCTTTCGCGCATCATCTGAGGTAATATGACTCGGCTCCATTAGGAATGCGAGAATCAATAAAACTTGGTAGCGAGGTGTATCATGTCTAATTTGCCGCCTAGATTTTCTGACCATCTGTTTGACGACATTGATGGGCCGGAAGAACAAGTCAGGGCGATTTTCGGTCCGTTTATTCAAGAGCTTCATGAATTCCTTAATGAACTGCCTTGCCTTAGAGATCTCCAACGATTTCGAGGTACGTTTATGAAACGGCCCCCTCCTAGTAGTAGACCGGCTTTCGGTAGTAGGCCCACGATTGAGGTGGGACATTGGTTCACATTTAATTGGGGCGGGCGTAATGAGATGCAATTTAACATTGGAATGTTTGGAGACCCTCATTACTACGTTCGTGTAGGAATGGGATTCAATTTCACCAGAGGGGGATTTGGTGACCCACAAGCCGTTGACAAAGCATTTGATTGCTTTACTAATGTAATAGGTCAGCGGCGAACTGAGTTTCAACAACTTGTGCATGCAAACTCGCTCCAGGTTGAATATGTTCGTCAAATCGGTGCCCCATTAAAATACATCCCATCACCTTCAATGATAGTGCAGCGTCTGCCCGGACTACGTAAAGGGCATAAGTGTGACTGGATTTTCATTGGCCGTCTGCTACGGCAGAACAGTGATCTAGCAATACTTCAGACTCAAGCTCAGCTGAAACACGTTATCGAATCCGTATTCACGAACTTTCGTCCATACTGGGATCAAACGCTGGCTTGTCAAAAAGGGAGCGTGAATACTGTTCTACCCTTGAGTAGAGCGATGTTGAGCGGAAGATCTATAGGGCTTACGCAGTTGAGAAGCCAAGGCATAGTTATCCCTTAATTCTCCGAAGTTAGTGGGATAGCCAACTGCGCAACTGCTACAGGTATTGCCATTCGCACGATGGGCTTGACCTCCAGCGAGTAGTTTCTCCTGTATCATAGTTTTTAAAGCGGATGTTCCATTTCGAGGGGCTCGCCAGATTCGGGAATACATGACTACATGATGGATTTCGTAAGGATTGAAAGGGCAATTTCGTATCTGGTTCGATGATTTTCACAGATACGTGCTGGAACATCCGTTAAAGAGCAATACTATAATGCGTCTCGGGATAGCATCAAGTGCCCGTTTGGGCGATAGATGCGCAGGGCACATTAGACAGTCTGGCTAATAACAGCACTGAAGCTTGCGGCATAATTACTACATTATCTTTGCACTTTGTATCTGGCAGTAACCCGCTGAGAGGGGCAAGATCGTATCTGGCTGAGGAAAAGTGCAAACATAGTGATGAGACCCTGACTAATTCGCTTCGGGAAATAGCGTCATGCAGAATTGTCGTTAACCCAGTCTTTGCGCGGCACAATTTGGCTTTTTGTTGTCAAAAGCTTTGACAGGCAGACAGCAAGGGTTTAACATAGCCACAGTACTTGATATAGGAAACCCAGTTGATGG
>QLUI01000418.1 GCA_018725345.1 Bacillota bacterium
GCAAAACTCGGCGGCGCTACAATTCTCCTAAAGCGGGAAGATTTAAATCATACAGGTGCTCACAAAATCAATAATGCCCTTGGTCAGGCACTTCTAGCGAGAAGAATGGGCAAAAAGCAGCTGGTGGCTGAAACAGGGGCAGGACAACATGGCGTAGCTGCGGCTACAGCAGCAGCCCTTTTTGGCATGGAATGTGTGGTTTATATGGGCGAGCAAGATATGGACAGACAGGCACTTAATGTGTTTCGTATCCGGATGCTGGGCGCCCAAGTGGTGCCTGTCTCCTCCGGCAGCAGCACATTAAAAGATGCGGCCAATGAAGCTATCCGCGCTTGGGTCACAAACTGTCGTCATGCCTATTACCTGTTGGGCTCTGCGGTAGGTCCTCACCCCTACCCAACGTTGGTGCGAGATTTGCAAAGTGTGATTGGTCGCGAAGCTCGGGCACAGTCTCTAGAATTGCTGGGGCGGTTGCCTGATATTTTGGTAGCGTGCGTAGGTGGCGGTAGCAACGCCATTGGTTTATTTTACCCCTTTCTTGCTGATGAGAGTGTAAGAATAATTGGAGTGGAGCCGGCAGGAAAAGGTTTGGAAACTCAGGAGCATGCTGCCACACTTACCAAGGGAACACACGGTATTCTCCATGGGACACTTAGTTATCTTTTACAGGATGAATACGGTCAAATTTCCCCGGTTCATTCTGTATCTGCGGGACTGGACTACCCCGGGGTGGGTCCGGAACATAGTTATCTCAAGAGCATTGGGCGGGCAGAGTATGCAACTATCACTGACAAAGAAGCTCTGGCAGCATTTGCTCTCTTGACTCAAACAGAAGGAATTATTCCGGCGCTGGAAAGCGCCCACGCAGTTGCCCATGCAGTGAAAATTGCGCCGCAATATAATAAAGAGACGTTGATTCTGGTAAACTTGTCTGGGCGCGGAGATAAAGATGTGCAGGCAGTAGCAAAACTGATGGAGGCAGAAGCGGAATGAACAAGCTGGAAAAGAGAATGAACGAGATGAAGTCAGCAGGAAAAAAAGCGCTGATAGCTTACTTGACTGCAGGCGATCCCAGCCTGGGTGTCTCTGCAAAGCTGCTGAACGCTCTGGCAGAAAACGGGGCTGATGTGATTGAATTGGGGGTGCCGTTTTCAGACCCACTGGCTGATGGGCCGGTACTACAAGCATCAGCAGCTCGGGCGCTGGCAGCCGGAACTACTTTAGACGATGTGTTTTTGTTGGCAAACGGTTTTTGCAAGAAATTCTCAACGCCTGTTGTCTTGCTTGCTTATTATAACTCCATTTACCGCAGAAGGGTTTTTCAGTTCTGCCGAGAAGCTGCTGAGGCGGGAATTTCAGCAATAGTAGTGCCAGACCTGCCGTATGAGGAAGCCGGCCGGCTAGATCTGGCTGCAGAAAGCACCGGCCTGATTAACATTCGTTTTTTGGCACCCACTACCACAGAAAACAGAATGATAAGTATTTGTAAAAGTTCAGCCGGCTTTATTTACTGCGTTACTGTTACAGGAGTAACGGGGGGATGCAGCTTGCTTGACCCAGGCATGCTAACTCTCTTGGCTAACGCAAGAAAATATACGGAAGTGCCGCTGGCATTAGGCTTTGGTATCTCTACACCTGAGCAGGCGGCCGCGGCAGCGGCAGCGGCAGATGCCGTCATTGTGGGCACTGCTTTGGTCAGGCAAATTGAAAATATAAATGATCCGACTGAAAAATCTTTCGCGGCCGGCAGATTTATCAATTCTTTGAAAAGAGCGATAGAGGGCGTCCAGCACATTGCTTGATACCGATAATTGTCATATTCCTTCGCTTATATGCCTCGCCCCG
>QLUI01000419.1 GCA_018725345.1 Bacillota bacterium
GGTGATGAGAATCTATCTACCAAAACAGGTGATGCACAGTTAGAGTATTTCGCAGGCCAAATATTTGAGAAAGGAGATAAAGGGTTATGAATGCTATATGGATGTTGGTTATCGCCTCGATCGCCTTCATCGTCGCCTATCTAACCTATGGCTCGTTTATCGCCAAAAAGCTGGGGGTTGACCCCAAGATTAAAACCCCGGCTCATACAATGCGCGACGATGTAGATTATGTCCCCACCCGGGGGCCGGTTCTGATGGGCCACCACTTTGCCTCTATCGCCGGTGTCGGTCCGATTATTGGCCCGATAGCAGCCTCAGCATTCGGTTGGTTACCGGTATTCTTGTGGGTCGTTATCGGCAGTGTCTTCATTGGTGCGGTGCATGACTTCCAGGCATTAATGGTCTCGATCCGTCACCGGGGTAAAACCATCGCCGAAGTGCTGAAGGAGAATGTCGGCATTAGCAGCAAAAAGCTTTTTGCCGCCTTCGCCTGGCTTGCGCTAGTCCTGATTATGGCCGTTTTTGCTATCGTCATTGGCGGCGCCTTTGTAGCTACTCCGTCAGCGGCAACCGCGGCCATACTGTTTATGGTGCTGGCCATTCTCTTCGGTCAGGCCGTTTACCGGCGGGGAGTCTCACTGCGGGTAGCTACCCCAATCGGCGTAGCTCTGTTTGCTGCATGTATCTGGCTGGGGATATTGTTTCCCCTCGAGCTACCACGTACAGCTTGGGTAGTTATTCTGCTGGGCTACGCCCTAATTGCCGCCAGCCTCCCTGTCTGGTTCCTGCTCCAGCCCCGTGATTATCTGGAATCGCTTCTGCTATACGGGATGCTCGCTGCTGCCTTTATCGGCATCCTCGTCACTAACCCACCTATTGAGCTACCTGCTTTTACCGCTTTTGAGGTCCCCATTGGCTATCTCTTCCCGATACTGTTTGTCACTGTCGCCTGTGGGGCCATTTCTGGTTTTCACTCCCTGGTCTCATCGGGAACCACCTCCAAGCAGTTGAGCAGTGAAGCCCATGCCAAGCCAATCGGCTATGGTGGCATGTTAATCGAGGGTGTGCTGGCAACATTTGCCCTCATCGCGGTGGCTGTCCTGACTCTGTCTGATCGCGCCGCCCTCATCGCCGCTGTCGGTCCGGTGGGCGCCTTTGCCCAGGGTGTTGGCGGCTTCTTGACCGGGTTGGGGATTCCGAGGGATGTTGGAATTGCCTTCGTCACCCTGGTTGTTGCTTCCTTTGCTTTGACCACCCTGGATACTGCTACCCGCTTGTGTCGCTTCTTTTTCCAGGAATTAACCGAAAAGGAAGAGGGAAAGCCATCAACGATTGTTAAAATTGTTACCAACCTCTGGGTAGCCGGAGCAATCGGTGTGGCTTTTGCCGCCGTCCTGGCGCTCACTGGTTGGTGGCCGCTACTCTGGCCTATATTCGGTTCGGCTAACCAGCTCCTTGCCAGTTTGGCGCTGCTCGCTGGTGCTGTCTGGCTAGCAAGGTTGGGTAAGAGCAACTGGTTTCTGTTCTATCCCATGATATTCATGCTGGTGACTGCCCTGTCCGCACTGGTGTTTCTGTTCTTCAGGTCTCTAGCCGCAGGCCACACGCTGCTGGTAATCATTTCTGCGGTGCTTTTTGTCCTGGCCATCGTCCTGGTCTATCTGGCGATAAGCAGGTTGGTAACGGAGAGGAAAAAGGTGCCCGGGAAGTGACTGACTTATAGCAGACAGGCGACTGATTAAGTAGGTTCAGAAGGAGACCCCAGCGGCTTTGCCGCTGGGGTCTCTCTGAATTGGGAAGAATACCTAGGCTGGCATCGTTCCTTGGCCCCTTGACC
>QLUI01000042.1 GCA_018725345.1 Bacillota bacterium
GAACCTAGATACGGCGGCAGGATTGCCTCGGCTCGTGCCTCCAACTGGAAGGCAAAGCGGGCGTAAGGGAAAATGAAGTCTTGATTCGTTATCACAATCATAGCAATAATACCACCCCTTTTCTTCCGGCCGCACAGTGGCAGCCGTGTATTAAAACAATCGGCGATGGCTATTGATGGCAAATCAGGATGATTTGGGAAACTGCCTGTCTTTTCTGCCCCAGTCCTGTCTGGAGAGCCAACCGAGGATATACGAAAGCTCATCTGGTGAAAATCTCTTCAGCTTAACCCGGTTTTCATAGAAGAATTTTCTAATCAAAGCCCAGTTGGAGTCGAACTGCCTGCCTCTTTTGCCGGGGTTGACGGAGAGCAGTGCCAGAAGTTGGGCAAGGGGGTCGTGGTCATAACGGTGACGGTAAAAGAAAGTGGTCAGCTTCTTAAGCAAGTTGCCGTCAATCTTTAGGTTCTCCCTTTGTGCCTGGCCTAAAAGCTCTAGTCGAATCGTTTCCATGGCATCCAGAAGCCTGTTTTTGTCAGCATCGTTCATTAACGCTTTCGCCCCTCCTGTCTTTCCGCCCGGTCCATAAAGCGCTGCTTTAATTCTTGGGGCGAAAGCTTTCTGAATGACTCTTTTTGAAAGGCGACTAGATTTTCCTGAACTTGGCTTAATTCGGAGGGGGTCAGAGACGTCAGGTAGGCAGCAGTTGTGTTTTTTATAAGGTTACTGTTGTCATGGAGGGCGGGAGGCAGAGTCAGGGATGCATGCCGGTTGTTACCGGACAAGATGATTTCCTGGGTGGAAATTGTTACGCTGCCCAGTCCCCTGTTTTTTCCTCCGCCCAGTTTAAGGGAAAATTTGTTATCCGGGGGCACGCCTATCGCTAAGAAGAGAAAGCCAAGCTCCTCATCACGAAGATTTTGAAAATAACAGGTTGTCAAAAACTCGGCAGGGGGTAAAATAACTTCCAGCCTTTCTACCGAGCCAATATCAGAATGCACCCAAGACTCGCAGTTATCGTGCCAGTAAAAACGGCGACCGCCCTGATTCTTGCCCCCCCAGCGGACGGGAAGAGGCAGCTTGGCTGTCTTTAGCTCTGCTGTTGAAACAGCTTCGGTAAAAGCAACCCGTCCTTGAAAGCCAAGGGTGCCGAATAAGGTGCAACAAGGACAGAGCAGCAAATCGTTCCTGCAGTTACCTTCCAAGCAGCAGGGGCCTAGTGCTTCGGCAAAGGTACGAACCGCGCCCTTAATGCCGGAACCTGGGATAACAGGGTTACTTTTGTTGCGTGATACCGCTTGGTAAACACCATCATTGTCCAGTTCAAGCTCACCGGAACCAATATGGAGCGGGCTGGCGTGAGGGTTTTCCATCAGCTTTATTGACAGCCCGAGATAACCGTTTAAGCCCGTCACAAGGTGATACATCTGTTCCTCCGCCAGGCGTTTCCGTTTTACTGGAATTTCTCGGACCATAAAATACTCCAGGTCGTCGTAAACAAAAGGCATTTTATTCACCACCCGTCAGAAGTTTTACATAGCGGGTATAAACAGGGTGTTCGTTAGCAGTGATAACTTGCGTCAGAATGCGGGTATCCCGGGGGTTGCCGAAAGCACGCATACCGGGGTGACGGCCGATATCCGTCTCCAAAAGAATTTCTGTCAGCTGTTTTTCGTTAACAGGGCCTTCCAAAAGCAGCCCATAACCGGTAGCCCATTGGACATCCAGCAGTTCATTAAAGTAACGGAAACGGAACCCAGCCCCGTATTTCGCCTTTAATCCAAACAGGATGGATAACAGTTCCCTGCCTGGTAAGGTAGCGTGAAAAAACAAGCCGTTATCCCAATCTTCAATAATGGCGCAGAAACTTACATTTTCGTGGATAGCCGCCAAGGCTTCGTCCAGCGTAATTGACCTCATATCAGCCATCCTTCCGTATCAAGCGCTGCCAGTGGCGGCTTTGCAGTATGAGTTCAATTAGCTTAGTCCATTCCGCGGCGGCTTCGCCGCTGGATTTTACAACTTCCATCATTCCTAGTATGATTTGTTCCGGCACAGCAAAGGGGATGCTGTCTGTAGCAACGGAGTCGTCCCTAATCAAACCATAATTTGAACGGGTCTGCTCGTCAAGGATCCCGATACCGCACAACTGGCGGCCGCTGCAGGACAGTGGGCCGTACTGGTGGATTTCAAAGCTGTTGATTCTGGCTTTTACCCGGCCGAAGCCTCTGGATTTGGCCGAGCCGATACGCTGAAATCCGACATCTATGTCACGGATTACCAGCGCAATAAGAGCCAACTGCCAAAGCTGGTAGTTGGTAAGGGTAAATTCTCCAAAAAATGAGCCTCCGGTCACTACTTCCGACTCAAAGAGGGCGGTGCCTGCTGCGGTGCCCTTGCGACGGTCAATACGCACACTGGTACGGCTTTCCGTGGAAACATATTTCTCGATATTCTCCACAATACCCTTTACCTGTTCCTGGGAAGCGATGATCGTCCAAGGGTAGGCATCGGTGATACGCATTCGGCTGGCAACAGATGTGGACCCAAAAAGGCGGCAGGCAAAACAGTGCTCCTTCTGATCCGATTTACAGACACCAACCTCACAGCAGTGATAACCAAGGGTACGCAGGATACGCTCGGCATGGCTGCGGATAACACCTTTCAGACTGCTGCCGGGAAGATAGGGAACTTCACCGAAAACGGTTTTGACCCGCACCGATTCCATGTCGGGCCGGTTAGGGTCAAGAGACACACCTCCGGACTTGATTAAGACCGGGGTTACCGGCTCGACAATAAATTCGACGCGGGCGCGGTTGTATATTTTCTTAAACAACAGCACTTCCTCCCCTGATTTTTTCGCTTAGGAAGTGATAAAGTGTTTTGCGCCAGCCTGCCGGCTTGTCCTGCAAGTCAGCAGACTGGGTTGGCCCGGCAGCATCCCGTGTTTCCGTTTCAGGCAACCGGGCGTGCGTATAGCAGTTGCTGCTGAACAACAACAGGCCTTTTCCGGTCATTTTCTGGAACAGGTCGCGGAAGTTTTCGAAGCCCTGGCTTTTAATCTTATCTTTAGTCCAGTCGTTTTGCTGCAAAGCCCGGACCAGAGCGTGCTCGTCATAAGATTTTCCCGGCTCAATAAAGTGCAGGACTACTTGCTCAGGGTCCTCCGGGGGGTCGGCAGGAGGGGATGGCTGGCTGGCTTCCGCTTTCTTGGCAGGAGCCAGTGCGGACATGATGGAATCGAAGGTATGTTCCGCGACACTGTCAATGGTAATTTCCACCCTGCCCAGTCCGCGAGAAGTAATGCCGCCAAGCCGGGCCAGTCCCTGGTTGAAGAAATCAAGTCCTAAAAGCAGCAGCCCAAGCTGGTAATCTTCCGGGTTTTCCACCAGCAGTTCAAAAGCAAAGCAGGTTTGGGCCGGCACAGCTTCAAAATCATATTTTAACTTACCTGCCGCTGTTTCTGTCTCTCTGTCAATGACCACCCCGTCTCGGACCGCAATCCATTCCGGCCTGAAAAAATCGTCGGCCACCGGCATATCGGCTACGCTGACTTTTGAAGCTATCCAGTTAGAGCCGAACAGGCGGCAGACCTCACAACTTTTATTCCAAAGTTCATTGTCCGGATCCTTGCTGTTCATTAGTTTTTTCTTTAGATCCTTACTGATACAGCTTTTTGTGGCCGCCTCGCAGGCCAGTTCTGCACCTTTTTCGGGGAGGGCGCGCAAAAATGACTCAATATTGGAACGCAGGACCCCCTTGAAGGAAGAGCCCGGGATAAATGGGCGGCCCAAAAAATCCTTTACCACGGACATGTCGGTCCCTCCCAAGCCAGTGCCGCGGCCGACCCCGATATGCAGACCGGTGAGGGTGCGGACAATACCTTTGAAGATTACCCGCCGCTGAAAAGTATCGTACATACTACCTTTCCCCTCCTTGACCGGCCTTGGCAATTTTACGGAGGTAGCGGATATGGCGGTTCAGGTAGCCAAAGTACAGTCTGACCAATTGGATGTGAAGTTCCGGATCGTTTCTTGCCAGTTCAGCCACCTTCGTCAGCTGCACGAGCAGTTCTTCGCCGAAATTGTCTTGGCGCCATCCCCCATCTCGTGCAATTTGGTACCGGATAAAATTTTTTATTTCATTGACAGATTTGGTGGCATTTGCTTTACCAGCCAGGTCTTGAAACTGTCTATTTCCGAGCTTTCCTTCCGGGGGGGCCGCCTGGCCGTTATAGCTAGTTTGACGGGCATTACAGAACCTCTCGACAAGTTCCACCAGGGGATCTTTCAGATTTTCCAGCGTATTGTGCCGCTCAACCAGTGTCTGTACTTCTTTCTCGCTTAACATAATCTTCACCCCTATTCTTGAGAGATTTTCTTAATATGGAAAGGGTCACAAAAACCGGCTCGGCCAAAGCCTTCTTCCCGCAGACAGCCAAGACCGGTTTGTTCCAGGCCGGCCGCTGCTTGAAAAACGTCATCACTGAGAGAAGCGTTGGGCATGGAAAAGACAAATGCGCTGCCGGCCAGGACAACCGGCACCAATTCCTTGCGTATGCCCAGGGCGCTGTTGTAGCCGCCCCTGAAACCAGTCCGCATGATAGCCTTTTCCAGATTAAGGCCATCAACTCCCAGTTTACGGGATACCTCCCACAGCAGTTCTGTCTTAAGGTCTCCCGCAGGCAGTGATAAGTCGGAATGCAGGGTCAGCGAGAAAAAGACCAAGTCTGCCAAGTTAAATCCTCTCATTGAGAAAATCCCCTGTTTTTGCAGGTTGCTTTTAATCAGTGACGAAAATTCCTCCAATGACTTTTTCAGTTTGGCGGGCGAAGGAGCATTCTCAGGAGTTGACAACTTCACCTGTACACGGCCGAATCCCCTGCTGCGCGCGCCGCCGATCAACAGCTCTTTTCCGTTCATGTTCACCAGGAACTGGCTCAAGGCAGGGGATATTCCTGTAACAGTACCTTTAAAACAGGGGCGTGTTTCTTCATCGTCTTCACGGCCTGCAAGCAACAGCTGCAAAGTGTAGAGCTTCGCCTCAGCGCTCTGCCAGCGTTTACGGTTGATGGCGGTCTTGGTGTTGAGGGTGCTGCCCAGGCTGGTTTCCAGAGACGAACCGTTGACCGAGCGGTAGCCGCTGAGAACGCGCAACGGCATCTTGCAATGGCAACTGTCTTCCAATACTACCGTAACACCGCTCTGCCGCAGCAGTTTGACCAAGGTGGAAGCTATTAGAATGTCACGAGTACCGTGAGAGTTTTCCTTTTTTTGCAGGTCCGGAGAGGACTTGCAAGTTCTGGCTGAAAAGGGAATCGGCAGCGAGGCGCAGTCGGCAACGGCCGGATAAAAATCGGAAAAGAGGGCTGGTTCAGACAAAAAGGTGCGCCTGAACTCACCGTCCTGCCATTTTCCCGGCAGCGCGGCGGCAAATCCGGCAGCCACTGCACCACGGACATTGGCACCGGTAATATAGTCTAACCCGTCCAGGAAATTGTTTTTGGTTTTCAGACCACCCACCAGGATATTTTCTTTTGGCACCAAGGTAAGGCGTAGGCATGTCGCCGGCTCCTGGCGGACGGTTTCCGGAACTGCCGGCCGTGTAGTACACTCTTCATCGGTTATAACTGCTTCAAGCCGGCCCAAGCCTCTGCTTTTGCTCCGGCCAATGCCCCTGAGTGTTGTTACTGCGGCTTTGAAGAATCTTTCCTCATCTAAAGTAAGCTCGCGCCTCGCTTCCACACGGGTCAGAAAGCCACAAGCAGGCAAAAAAGGAATGAGCACCTCTGCATCATAAAGAAGCTTATCCTCCGCCGTCTTGCGTTTTCGGGATATGGTAACGCCGGTCCGAACGCAGTAGCCCTTCCCTGCGGTCTTTTTTTCTTGAAATACCGGCAGGAGGCTTTCATCCAGGAAAGCATCGTAGAAGCGCAACTTTCCTTCGCTTCTCGGTGAGCCAAAAACAGAACAGGCGAGACATTCTTTTTCCGAGCATCCCCCGGCAACATCAGGGTAGCACACATCAGGATCAATGCATCTGGCCAGGCGCTCAAATTCAATCCTAAGCGCCCCCTTGACAGCGGAAGCCGGTATAAAGGGTGCCCCCGAGGGCAGGCGGGCAGTGGATGCATCAACAAGAAACGAAGAGGCCTGTCCCCCTACCAGCAGTGAACCATGCAGGTTTAATCTGAGTATGTATGTTTTCATGTGCCCACCTCCACAAAATCATATAACTCAACCAATTCAGTAATGGCTGAGTTGTAAGACCGAATCCCGTTCCGGGCATCCCCTTCTTTCAGCAGAAACTCCTTAAGCCACTCTTCCATCTTCTTATGATCCCGGCCAAAGATGTCCTCCCACCAGCTATCCATTCTCACCCACTGGTAGAGTATATTTATACGGGCAGCTTCAGGGGTTTCGCCAAAAAGCAGATTCTCCAATAATTTCAGCTGATTTTTGGCCATGGCTGATTTTAAGACTTCTATTTTTTCAAGCAGGGCTCGGAAGCGGGAGGCTTTAAGCGGCCGTGCAGTTAGGCTCAGACACCACTTTTCCGATCTGCGGGTGTAAAACTGTTGCCGTAACGTGCTTATTTCGGCGTGCAGAGGTGTACCGTCTGAAATAACAGCAAAATCCACATGTTCTCCTGCGCCTTCGTGCGACCCTTTTTTAGCCTGCGCCAGCAGATTTTCAGCGTAGTCCACCGAGAAGCGTATCTGGTAGTGTGAGGGCACAATAACAAATCCCACGCTCATGGTAATGCTTTTAAATATCTCAGACAGTTTCTCTTTGTCCGGTGCTAGCAGCGAAGACCAATAGGTGAAGTCCTGCCTTACGGCTGTCAGCAAATCCGCCACAATAACCGGTGTCTTATGCGCGGGGACAATGAGCAAAATGTCATCGCCACCGACTATGGGGGCCTGGTACTGCCGCGACAATTCGTGTTTGGAGACTAAATGTACCCGGATATCTTCTATGACCCTAGTCACCGTGCTGCTAAATATTGCCATGTCGTCTAAGGTTTGCATCTGCATAAGTTTGCGTCCCATCTGATCAGCATCGGCATGAATTACGCCCACATAGCCACGTTCTGCATCTTCACGCAAAATGTCGTTTATGCTCTGTGCCATCTCCAGCAGTTGACCTGACAGGTCAGTTTTTGTATCGCGGCCTCTTTTCCGTTGGGTAAAGCAACTTTCACAGAGCAGTTCATCATCCCAGGAAAGCTTGTCGCGTTTTAAGGCGGGTCTTATTCCGCAGGATGCGCAACGTGCAACATATCCCGGCAACGAAAAAATGGCCGGCACCATTTTTTCTTCTTTTTTCTCCCTCAGTTCGTCAGCCATCAGACGCATTACGCTTCCAAAGCCCGATGCTCCTACGGGGAGCTTTACACCTGGGAAAAATGAATCTCCAGCCGCAATATCGGGACCAAGTATCAGCTCATGTGGGTGGAATGCACGCCAGATAGTGGTGCAACTACCTGTTTTAACCGCTCCGGCAAACCTGTCACTTATTTCCTTGGCCAATATTTCCGCCATGTCGGCAGGAACAACCAGCATTCCCGTACCGCCGCCGGCAAACACAACGTTGTCGCTGGACAAGTGCTGGTCTTCAAGTATCCGGTACACAGAACAATGCGGCGCTTCTACCCCATTTTGCGGCGGGCAGGTCAAATCTTTAACCATTTCACTGGCTCCGCTTATTTCCAGCAGTTTTACCGAAGAAAATACAAAATCTTTGATTCTGTCCACGTCGAAGCTTACAAGCGCCAATGGACGCGGTTTCCCCCGGTAAAGCATACGAAGCTTTTCCGCTTCTACGCCGCAAAGGACCCAATTTGCCTCTTCCGTGCTATTTAAGATACCGACCAAAGTAGCCTTGAGCCTTTCATGGAGGTCATTAACCCGCCTCATATTATTCCTCTTTCTCACGTTTTTGTGACCAGACACCGTCGGGAATGGCCGATGGAAACTGGAGCGCCTGGTCCAGACCAATGTTGATTTTCATAGCCTGTTCGCCGTCTTTTACCAGTCTTTTTACAAAATTAAGAAATTCCACTGCATTCTGCTCCTCGATAGGAGTAAAGCCGTGGGCGAGGATGGACTCATTGCGGATCCGCAGCAACTGTAACATTTCAGGCTTACGTTCCATGGCAACAAGCCCCACGGGGTGGTTCAGGTCACAAAGAAGCTCATAGGCTCTGGTCAGCGGAATCTGCAGTTTATCTTGACGGCCCTTAAGCGCGACATACTTCTCCCGAATCCCTTCAGGGAGCTGCTCAACGTGTACATTATCGGTGAGAACCGACGGGTTGCGGAAAGCCAGGTTAAGTTGAGCGAATAACTCCAGAGCACGGTATATTCGTCCCACCGCATCGTCATAGTTACCCTGCCTCATGCGTCTCTCCGCATTCAGTAAAAGATCATGTACCGGGGAAAATCCTGGCTTGATGGCATTTTCTCCGCCAAGCACGGCATTGGTCTTGATAATCCGGGCCAGAAAACCCTGCTCGCTACCGAACCAGCGTGCATACGGTTTCAGATGCCCGTACGCTTTGCTATGATCAAAACGATCCCAGGCCAGAAAAGCTTTGGCTACAGAAAGGTATACCTGAACAATATAATCCTCATCAGTACCAGAAACTGTATCTATTCCCTCAAGCAGACTAAGGCAACCGTTGTAGTCATGCTTAGCAAAAAGCGTTTCCAGAACACGCTGCCGCCTGAGCCAGTCAAATGGACGCCGGTCACAGCGGACAACCCTTTGACTGCCATCTGTCACGCCGATCAGGTCAGACCGCTCACCTCCCATAAAGAACAAATTGGGGGATTCATCATCAAGAGCGGCAACAACAAGTCCAGCTGACATTGTCTTCGTACCGCCCGAATAATCCGCGCATATTTGCGCTTCCGGGAATCGTTCACGGATTTTTTTGAATGTGACATTGCTAGCGTTATAACAGTCTTCCAGATTATCCATTTTATCAACAAGTACTTTTTCGTACTGGCTTCTTTTCAACTTCGCCTGAACGATGATAGACGGATGTTTACACCCTTTTCTGTCTATACAGGGCGAACCCTCTTCATCAACCGTATGATAGCTGCCCGGAGTATGAGCAGGACTCTTCCTGTCGTTGGAACAAAGAAAAAAAACATAATCCGGTTTATGCAACCGTACGGCAGAGACTACCGGTTCAAAGGATCCGCCAACCGTTATGACCAAAACCTTCACAAAATCGCCCCCTTATATCATCGCAGAAGCATATAGCAAACCGGATGCCGACAATGAATTCCTCAAGTTAAATTTTTCAACATCCAGCGATAATTTTCCTGCTTATTCTGGCGCTATTAGGAAGAATCTTGTATTTTGAAGCGAGAACGGTAAGGTGGCCAACGATGTCAAGACAATTTTTTGGCCTTGTATAAGGTGGATTGCACCTCCCCTATGTTTAAGTTTTGAACTTAGTGGGGTTTCCATTCAGATACGGTTATGGTGGCAGGGGAATATGGAAGCATTGAGGGCTGGGGTACACTACCCGCGCAACTGGGAGGAACTTGTCACCTGGTTCGCTGAAGATGACGAATGCCGGAACTACCTTGACTGGTTGCGGTGATCTGATGGGTTTGTGTGTCCGTACTGCGTGCGGCTCACGTAAGGGATGGCGACGAGTGGACGGCCGTTGGGACTGCGGCAACTACAGGCGGATCGTCACGCAGACAGCCGACACCATCTTCGACAAGACCCTGACCCCTCTTCCACTGTGGTTTGCTGCAGCTTGACACCTGACCACCCAACCGACCTGGATTACCGTATCTGAATGGAAACCCCCATTCCCGTTATTATTGCCAACAGTGCTATCAACTCTCAGCTTTGGTTTTTCCCTTCCGCAAAGTCTCCCAGCGCGCCATCCGCTCGGAAATGGTGCGTTCATAGCCGTTGCTCCCCGGGCGGTAAAAATGGGGCCTGGGCATGCCTTCCGGCAGGTATCCCTGAGCAACAAAATTTTCCG
>QLUI01000420.1 GCA_018725345.1 Bacillota bacterium
GCTGCCCCTCAGCATAAATGGTATCAAAGGCCAGAGAGCTCTTTCCCGACCCGGAGACACCGGTGATGACCACCAGCTTGTCCCTGGGGATGGTGACATCGATATTTTTGAGATTGTGCTCCCGAGCACCCTTGATGAATATAGACTCGAGTGGCATGATCGTGTCGGCAATCTAGCCGAGAACAAGACCTTCATGGAATTAAGGCTTCAGCCTTTCACATCAGTAACTACTCAGGTTGTCACGTTCACCCCCGTTGTACAACGGGGTCAGGGTTGTCTGCTTTGCGCTCTTCATATACGAAACCCTAAAAGGCTACGCATCTACCTATCATTCTTGCCCCTATTTTTATGGGCATTAGTTACAATTCTCCTTTTGGGGATAGTCTGCCTTCAATAAATACTTTGAGCTGTGAAACCTTTCTGTAGTAATAGGGCAAGTCAGATATCTCCTCCACCACAAGTCCATATCTAAACCCGACCGCATAAGGTGTTAGACCCACAAACTCCTCCACATACTCTGGAAGCTCTATGCTATTGTCTTCGCACGACTCAATAAGCGCCTCGATGTCATGAACCTTAGCAAACTTGATATCTTTAAAAGACAGCAAAGATTTCAAAAACTTCTCCACAGCCTGCTGTAGGTGAAACAGCAAAAGCTGCCCGCTTATCTCTTCATCCTCCAAATTTTTCTCGACAAGCTTTAAATCGGCACATCCAAGTCCGAATAAGACAAGATGTTCTTTTCTATCTTTCATATAATGTTACACCTCTTTCTTTGGCCTCTACCGCTATGCTATTTTTCCAATTAAGGGAATAGAATTCGTATTCATCTGGAGTAAGCAGGATAATATCAAAAGTAGATTTAACACCTTTCAGGTTCCTCCTTATTTTTGTATATTCTTCTGTTCTTGACTTCATATTTGGTTTTACAACAAGGAGGTCTATATCGCTTTCCTTATTGGGAGTCCCGTACACATATGAACCGAAAAGGATAATTTTCTGCGGATTTGATACCGCTGCTATTCGCTCCACTATTTCCGTTATGATTGCAGTTTCCAAAGAGCCAGATTGAAGTTTCAGTTCCATCTGTCTCACCCCCTTTTATTCTATCACCCTAATCAATTCAAAGGCCTCTGCGGTATCGATACGCACACCCAAAGAATCAGAAAGGGCGGACTCCATACATAAGTATAGTTCTCCGCATAACTTTGTACAATATTCCTCTCCCTCGAAGAGAGAGGTTAGGCCAAAGTTCCCCCCTTGGTTCTGCAACTAAAATATAGCTGGCTGAGGCGCATCGCTTCTGGTCGCACCAACTGAAATTTCAATTTGGGGTGCTTTATTTATACACGGCGGAACAGATGCTGTCAAGCAGTTTTCTGGTTGCATTTTGCATTCGTTTTAGCTGCGATCTGGCTACAAAAACGTGGGGGAACTTTAGGCTAAAAATCACTCCAGCACTGCTCTGACCCTGAAGAAACCGTTCTCCTCGCGTGGGGCATTGGCCAGAATCTCGTCTTGGGGGAGGGAAGGCGCTACCTTATCATCGCGGATTACATTCTCCATCTCGATGACGTGAGCGGTGGGAGGAATATCGGTGGTATCCACTTCCTGAAGGATATCAAAGTTCTCCAGGATATCGGACAGTTGGACCTGGAATCTCTCCGTTTCCCCTTCACTGAGCCCCACTCTGGCGAGCCGAGCGATATACTTTACTTCTTCGCGATCCAGCTTCATTTGGCATCCTCCTTAGTTAAGTGATTAGTTCACAAATACCACCAAATCGTTGACACTTTTGGAGACATTAAGAAGTCTCACCAAGCGTTGACACAT
>QLUI01000421.1 GCA_018725345.1 Bacillota bacterium
CTGCCAGTGACAACTGCTTTAGGCCCCCTGCATACACCAAGAAATACATCGGGTACTCCCGCGCCAGAAGGAACTCATAGAGAGCATTCTGCCACGCATGTAGGGCCCCATGTGCGTCTTCCTGTGTGGTCGCTTGGCAGGCTAGAGCCAACGATGTCAAACCACGTGAGACGGATGAGTCTTCAGCCTCTAGCTGCATGTGACACTCCTGCGGGGCGGCCATCTTGGCTAGCCACGCCTGCACAAAGCGCTGGTCACGATTGAGCGGATCTAGCGGCGCATTTTGTGCGAAAGCAGCTAGCCTAACCGTTTCTTCGCGCTCCCACAGAGCTAGGCCATGACACACAATTACTGAGAGGTCGCGCATAGGACTAGGCGGTTCACAGGGCGTAGCCACCCGCATGGGCGCCCGGCTTAGCGCGTATTGGCAGAAGTCTAACTCGTACTGCACCCGCAGAGCTAGTTCCCTTAGTTTAGCTAGGGCGCAAAACGCAAGCAGTTCGTCCACGGTTTTGCTCAAGTTGCTAAGACTAAGGCGAGCGGCAGTGCGAAGCGCGCTTAGAGCTATTGCTTCCCATTTGGCGCTAAGGTCGCTGGAATCCAGAGGGTACTTCTTATACAACCGCAGCGCTTTCGTCTGCAACTGTAGCGCGCGGGGATAGTCACCCGCTAGGTGTGCGGCCAGAGCGAGATAGCGGTACGTGTCAAGGCAAGACGGGAGATACTTGGCAGGCTGAGCGGTTAAGCGCTTTCGCCAAAAGGCCAGCGCTCGCAGTAAGTGTGGTTCGGCAGCCTCCCAACTACCAAACAAACAAGCGCTCTTCCCAGCCAAAAGTTCTGCTTGGGCTACGGCTGCGGGGGCGAGTTCACCGCCATGCCGCTTTAGCAACCTAGCGGTCAAGGAGTAACTGGCGCCATACTCATGCGCTAAGAAGTGGCGTTCCGCCAACACGGCCTGCTCTGCCGGACTAAGTCCTGCGTCAACCTCAGTTGTTACTTGGGCCAGTGCTTCGCCTACACCAAGCGCCGCGTTAGTTTCCGGCGTATAAAGGCGTGCGGGGGTAGCATGCAACAGAAGACTCAGACTGTCGAGAATGCGCTCGCGCATACTCGTTGGCTCAGTCTCAGCCAAAATAGCCGAGAGATATTGCTTCGAGGTTCCCACTAATCGAGCAGCCTCAGCTATGCTTAGTTTATTGTCGGCTAGGAGCCGCTTTACGTTGCTTTGCCAGATATCCCGGTACAAGGGTGTCACCTCCGCTTTCCGCTTTCCGCTACTGGGCACTGGGAACCAAGAGTAGGCCGCCAGCGGACAGCGGACAGCGGACAGCTGCTGAGCATTAGGCACCGCTCGCGGAACATTTCCCACACCGCGGCGTCAAAGAACATGAAAGCAACGAAAGGAGACTTAAATGATGAAAAAGGTAATCGTTCTAACCTCAACTCCCTAAAATTTTAGCGTAGACAGAAGAAAAACGTAAAAAAACACTAATCCCCCTTCAGGATAATCAACTTAAAGCCTTTTGTAAGCTTTTTTTGTTTAGTATTAACCTCTTGAATTCCCTTTTTGTATACGCTATAATTAGCGTATACAGGGGGGATTGAGATGTCCATTTCAAAATATTCGTTGGTTAATGTTCCATCAGGTGACGGCGTTCACACTAAGATCGCCGGAGCCAAGGGCGAGAAATACGTCTACAAGTACACGCATTACTTTCGCAACGCAGAAGGTAAGCCCCGCAACAGGGCTATACTGATCGGCAAGCTTGATGCCGAAACCGGCAAGATGGAGCCGAACAGCAACTACTATGAGTTATTCAAGATAGCACTAGG
>QLUI01000422.1 GCA_018725345.1 Bacillota bacterium
CTGTTATTAACACCAACTTTTTCATAAGGCAACCTCCTGCTTATTACGAGACTGTTTAATTTTGCCTCAGGTTTGAGTTTAGGTTTGCCTTTTGTATTCTCGAAAGTTCTCACCCCCAATCTGACTCGGGCTCTTCAGCTTTGATTTTTGGGACAGCACCTACAATTTCCCCTTTATTTCTAAACACTCTCAATGTTGCATAACGTTCCGCGGATAAAGTAAGTTGCCTTCTTTGTCAGAAGTCAAGACCTGCCCTCCACTCTAGTAAGCCTGGTTGGCACTGTGAGCCGCAGCGTTTCCCCCGGGTCGTCTGCTTTCCTTACTTCAAAGACAAGCTCCACATCCAATGTTTCCCCAGGATTAATTCTCCCAGAAGGTACCATTGTTCCTGCACGAAACGGACCCAAGGTTTCCTGCATCTCTCCTAATTCTGCTAACTCTTCCAATATCCTGTGTGCTTGCATTTCCTGCACCTGAAGTCCATCAAGTACCAACTGAGGTAGTGCATCTATAACACGACCAACATGCCATATGTCTTCGTTCCAATCAACCACAAATTGGTCACCTATTTGCGTTCCGAGGAATCTCCCTTCTAAAAGCGGAGATACCGGAGTAATGAACCGAGCATCCACATCTATGAAATCGTAATGGTCCTCAAACACTACTTCGGTTATGATAACAACTATCTGTGGCCATGACTCCTTCTCTACCAGACGGGCATGCCATCTACTCTCAAACACTCCACGGGGTTCAGGTTCGGGTTCCGGAATGCCTTCCGGAGGGAGAGCCAAATTACTAACACTTGTCGGTGCTGTAATCTGCCATATCTCAGCCGGATTGATTTTCCTCCTTACCTCGAATACAAGCTCCACAACCTCCGTTTCTCCAAGATCGATTCTCATAGAAGATATGACTACTGGAACCCCTTTTCCTTCCGCTAATCCTGCTAACACCTGGTATAATTCCCACCGGACAATCTCATATTTTTCCAACTCATCCAGACGAGCGTGTTGCTCAACTACTAGTCGATGCAGCCTTTCATATTCAGCAAGTTGTTCGTCCATCTGTCTCCCCACTCGAGCAACCTCTGTCCACTCAACCTTCTCCAGACTAGCTGTGGACTGGTCCTCTATCCGTGCTCTTACGAATCTTGCCTCTAAGATCTCGGTCGAAGAGGTGACGAGGATAGTACCAAAGTTCCACTTATCAGCATCTGGAACAAAGCCACTCCAGTCGGGCACTATGGCAACCACTGGATGGGGAGGTGGTTGCCATGGTGAAGGTCCACCACTCATTCCTGGTGCACACGAAAGCATCGGAATAATGGCAAGTGTTATGAGAGATACCATCACCAGCAGGATACCAATCTTTCTGGTCATCGTTACTGTCCCTCCTCTTGTCAGTATGTTTTTGGCTGGTTTATTCACTTTTCCTCATTCCTCAGCCAAAAGGCAGTGGCGTTATGTCCACGACTTTCCCTTTTTGGAGGTCAACTCGTATGTTTAGTTTCTTAACCCAAAGTGCCTCATGAACAGTTCCTTCCCTGTAATAGGCCTCACCATATTTCTCCACATCACAGTCTATTACAGGCCAATTATAATCAGCGAAGAAGGGCTCATCAAAGGATATTTCCACAAACCCCCCGATTTTCTGATGCTTAGTGTTTATCCATACACCAATAGACTCAATAGTATATCGCCTTTTTCCAATCAACTCTCGTACTCGGACATCACTGAATACCATCCCTTGTACTTTAGTTTCTTCCGCCTCAGTTAGCTGTGGTATTTCAGACTCAGGAATGTGTTGAATCACCACAGGTGTTGGTGGT
>QLUI01000423.1 GCA_018725345.1 Bacillota bacterium
ATATGATGTTGTAGCTGAAAAAATGGACCAAGAAAAGGTTCGGGCTATGGCCGAAAAAATTATTGGTAACATCACCAGACAAGACCCTGATATTGACCAAATTTCTTTATTGTTTTTTACTGATAGAGATTTAATTGAGACCCAACCATTTAACATTGCCCAGGCCATTTGGCAGCCAGAAGCTGGTGGAATTACCCCGGAAATTGCCGAAAAAAATTTAAGAGATAATTATATAATTTTTGTGGTAATGGCAGAATCAATACCTGTCTCGAGGTAGAGATATGCTAAAAATCTTATGCAAAACATAAACATAAAATACAAACTGCTGAACAGAGGCGCGTTTTTGATTATTGCCTTGGTTCTATTTTCCCTTGGAATGATTTTGGCCGCCTATCTTGTCAATATTCCTGACACTTATGCTGTGGGTACCTGCGCCACTGGGTGGCGAGTTGGCGCCACACAAATAATTAACTGCCATGCCGAATGCCGGATTGTAGGAAAATCAAGCGGCCTTGACTTTTTTGTGCCCACGGCAACTGCCGCCGAGTGGGCAAGCTTTATAACAAATTCTCCCACAAACGCCATGGTTTCTGTGTGTACCTTTTGTCAGGCGAATCCTGACGGCACTTCTTGCGGAGCGACAACTGTTGGCCCTTGCGGCAACTGTACCTATGCAAGCGACTGCGCTACTTCTGGTTCAGGAACGCAGACAGTCACCACTTGGACTTGTTCGGGTGGTGCTTGCGTCTCCTCCACTGGAAGCCAAGCCTGTACCTGTACGAGGACTACTGACGGCTTATCTTGCGGAGCGACAACTGTTGGCCCTTGCGAAAACTGTACCTATGCAAGCGACTGCGCTACTTCTGGTTCAGGAACGCAGACAGTCACCACTTGGACTTGTTCGGGTGGTGCTTGCGTCTCCTCCACTGGAAGCCAAGCCTGTACCTGTACGAGGACTACTGACGGCACGGTATGCTTACGAACTCACTCCATTTGCATTAGCTGTTCCTGGGCTTCCGTCTGCGCTAATTCTGGCCCTGGGACTATATGGGAGAGCGTGCATTTGTGTCACGCCGGTGCGTGCATTTGGAGCCACGACTCGGAATACCTTGCCTGCACCTGTTTGCGAAATACTAATGGCGAATGCTGCCCAGCGCATCTCAGCGAGGGTATTATAAGAAATATGTGCGTGGGGGGCGCGTGCAACGGTAATAGCGCTGCGTGTCCGATAGGGTTGTAGTTAGATGTAAGCCTGTTGTAATGAGGGACGGGAAGGAAAGAGAGGGTGGTTCTCAAATAAAATTCTTTGCCCGGGGGTCGACCATCGGTCAATTTTATTGACCTAAAATCAAAAATCAACCACAGCCCATTTCCAATGAGCTGTGGCAAATCTCAAAAATCAAAAATTACGACTATTTTTCTTGATTTTTAGGTTTATTTTAGTTTACCAGTTTTCGTTCCAAATTAGCTATTCTCCTTTCCAGTTTCTTCATTGAATCGGTCAGTTTTTTCAACTCGGCTAGAATCAGTTTTTGTTCATATTTATGACTTTTTTCTGCTAATTCCGCCCAATTTACGCGAGTTTCTCGCTTGCCGGTTTTCATCTTATTTTTTGTCTTTTTTCGAAAAATATGCCTCTTTTTCCGGGCATATTTTTCTTTTATCCCAAGAAGCGATTTTATCAGAAAAGGGGATTATCAGAAAAGGGGACGTTTCTCTTTTGAATAGGGAATTTGGCTTTTTGGGGAAATGCTCGTGGAAGTCGGCCTTCCTAAGGAATTAGTCGGGAGATGGTGTCAGCGGGAAAATGGGGTCAGGTCTGTTT
>QLUI01000424.1 GCA_018725345.1 Bacillota bacterium
ATCCAGTCATCTGACTGACAAAAGAACCTGTTCCGGTACCATCCGTTGTGCAAGTATTTATTCCGCGTCTTGGATCAGGAGTAGTGGCAAAACAAACTCCTCTTGTAGTATTAGGATCTCCTCCAGTACTTGTTACATTACCACCGGAAGTTGCTGAATTATTTCTGACATTTGATGGCGCGGTGGTTGAGACGATAGCTAAGTCCGGGAAAAGAGTTGTAAATGTTCTAGCCGGTCCAAAACCAGTTCCAGCGCTATTTGTGGCATAAGCTCGGACGAAATATGTTGTTCCAGGCAGAAGATTAATCATATTACTAGTAAACGCCCCTGTCCCTGTCCCATCATTAGTACAAGTATCGGCTATGGTTGGGCTTCCAGTAATATTCCAACAAAGCCCCCTTACTGTTACCGCAGCGCCTCCGCTTGCAGTAACATTACCACCAGAAGTTGCTGAAGTTCTGGTAATATTTGTAACGTCTGTAGTTGTAACAGTCGGAGTTATGACAAGAGTGGTAAAAGTACGACCAACGCCATAAGATACACCCGCAAGATTAGCGGCGTAGGCTCGGACATGATAGCTGGTTCCAGGAATAAGACCAGTTATATTACTAACAAAAGTTCCCGTTCCTGTTCCATCCGAAGTGCAATTAGTTCCAAGCGTAGGATTTATTGTTGTGCCCCAGCAAACTCCTCTGGAAGTATTAGGATCTCCTCCGTGACTTGTTACTGTTCCTCCAGAAGTCGCTGAAATTCCTGTAACATTAGTAACTGTTGCTGCCGTTTCTACGGCTGGAAGAGTAGCCGTGGTAGTAAAGCTTCTTTGATTTCCATAACCTGTGCCAGTACCGTTTGTGGCATAAGCTCGGACGAAATATGTTGTTCCAGGCAGAAGATTAATCATATCACTAATAAACGACCCTGTGCCTATACCATCTGATGTGCAAGTGTCTGCTATTGTTGGGCTTCCAGTAATATTCCAACAAACTCCCCTTCTCGTTACTGAAGTTCCTCCTCCGTCAATGATATTTCCTCCAGACCTGGCAGATGTTGCAGTAATATTAGAAATTAAATCCGTTGTTAATCCCGGAACTGTTAATGGGCTACTAGTAAAACTTCTTTCATTTCCATATCCCGTTCCAACGCTATTTGTGGCATAAGCTCGCACGAAATATGCTGTTGCGGGCAGAAGATTAATTATATTACTATTAAACGACCCTAAACCTGTCCCATCGCTGGTACAAGTACTTCCTGTTCCTCCAACGGCAGGATTCGCGCTAGTGCTAAAACAAACACCCCTGGCTGTTACCGCAGCTCCTCTTTGATCTGTTATGTTTCCTCCAGAAGTAGCAGTATTTCTAGTAATATTCGTTATTTCATTAGTTGTAAGAAGTGGAACCTGCGGAGCAACTGTGGTAAAAGTTAATGCATTCCCATAAGCTGTACCAGCGCTATTTGTGGCATAAGCTCGGAGGTGGTATAGGGTAGCTCCAGTGAGGCCGGTTATGTTACTGCTAAATGACCCAATTCCTGTACCATCATTAGTACAAGTCGGTAATCCAATATGTGGCCCAGGCGATACGCTCCAGCAAACTCCGCGCACTGTAATGCTTCCTCCTCCATCACTTGTGATACTTCCTCCAGTAGTTGCTGTACTTGAACCAATATTGGTAACACTATTTGTAGTTAAAGCCGCAAGAGTTCCCGTGGTTGTAAATTCTATTTGATTGCCGTAACCAGTAGTCATTCTATTGGTCGCATAAGCTCGGACGAAATATCTAGTTCCAGGTATAAGTCCTGATAAAAAGCTATTAAAAGATC
>QLUI01000425.1 GCA_018725345.1 Bacillota bacterium
TCCTCCAAGCAAAGCCTGGACGGCAAGCTCTTCGTTGAGTTTGTGGCACTGATTTACCTGTCTTACCTAAAAAAAGCAGATGCAGGATGCAGATTTGTTTAAAAGTTACACATTGCAAGGAGCTCTTGATAAGCTTGATGTCATTCAATGTTTTGAGGTGCCCAGCCAAAAACTGCGTGTCGGGGAGCTTCTCGAGCACCAGAAGGTAATCTATAAATGCTTAGGGGTTGACCCGCCCGCCTCGTTATGAGTTGGCGGGAATCCAGGATAAAAACCGTATTACTCTGTGGATCGTAGTGAAACACCCTGCCTGGGAACCTGCTACCAGTTGCTGTACCCGTAGAAATGTCATGTATCCTGCCGTCTACAATGAACCTTTCAGGGCTTATCCAGGCATCAACATGGGAACCAGTAAGATCAAGGACTACGTTCCCGTCAAAATCGAGCACCTTGTCTCCGACTACGAGATGATAGCTGACAGTAGAAACATCGCGCAAAAGACTGCCGAAGGCATCACGGGCGGGGCCGGTGATAAGTGTCCGTTCACCGGTGACCACATCGATCCGATAGATTAACATCTTTCCCGACTCCGATGTCCCATAGACCAGATACCTTTCATCATATGACCAGCGTAAGACATGGCGCTCTTGCAGCGTATGGTTGTAAGAACCTATGTCGTGCACAACAACTTGACCGAGATTTACGTCAAGGATATAGGCTGCCTTGATATAGGCTGCCTTTCCGACACCTGAAGAATTATGGATTGCAGCAGCCTTCGTACCTGACGGAGAGATGATATAGTCAAGTGCGTGGCCATCAGGGAGATGAGGCTCTATGAGCGCCTTCGCCTCCTTCATGCCTTTGGTCCACCACCCTGCGATTATGGGCTCATACGATACAACCAAGCCCGTAGATAAGTCAATTACGAAGTCGTGGCGCATCCCGTGGTTATAGTCCCCGCCTGGATAGTAGCTACGGTATGCCGTTAGCAACTTGTGATCCGGGCAGACGCGCCAGGCTCCGCTAACAGCGGGAGAAAGGGTATACTGGGATTCGGCTCCTGTAGTCAGATTGATGCTTCGGAGCAGAGTATAGGTTTTGAAGTCCGGAAAGCGAACTCTATCAGATCCGAAAGCCCACTCCAGTCTCCAGCCATAGATGTCTTCCAGTTCCCTAAAGTCAAGGGAAAAGCTTGCACGGTCCATTACCGTAAGGACTATTTCGTCCTCTGCTACCCACCGGAGTGTATGCCTGATATTGGACAACGCTGACGTAATTACCGACTCAACCGAAGACGGTTTGAATGGCCAATGAAGCTTCACCGATAGGCCTTCACCCTGTGTCATTGGAAACGACCCACCCCGGCCATATGCCATTGATCCATGCCCCTGTGGGAAAAGGGAGATAAGGTGCTCAGGAGGAAAAACCAATTTGCCCTGGCCTTCAATGGGTTTCCCCTCACTGTCCTTTAACCAATCGGGGATATCTAACATCAGGCTTTCTAAGTCCGGGTTAAGTATTGCGATACTTGGCAGATTGCCATAGTTTCCCCGTTCCCAGTACTGCCAGCCCGAAGGCAAGAGTGCAACCGCGTGCGGTGTCAGTTTGTCGCTGAGAGTAATGGATACCAATCCACATGAAAATATCGGGAACTCCTTTGTCTTCGCCGGATCCCACCTGATATGGATATTTTCGCCGTAGAATGCAATTTGAAGAACCCTGACATCTTTCAAGGGGAGTTCAGTTGCACTGTTATCAGGGGGGGCAACCCTTGCACAGGCAGTAAGCAACAACACCAAGGCGAGAACGATGATTAAA
>QLUI01000426.1 GCA_018725345.1 Bacillota bacterium
TGGCTAGCCTTTCCTCAGATTGGATTTTCACCAACTGGACAACACGAGCTTTGCTCGGCGCACTCATAGGCATCAACCTCCCTCCCTCGGTTTCCCTAATGGAGCGTCAACTTTACCCTACCAAGGCTTTGGAAGCACCTCTATTTCAGTGACACCTAAGTCCACACTCCTCACTTCTCTCAAGTGATTTGCTACAGCGTCTCTGACCAGAATACCCGTATCCTTAATCAAATCCTCTTGCTGGAACAACCCTTTTCTCAGTCCGGCTTCCCACATATAGGTGCCTATTGCAACTGTATAGATTTTGTCCATTTCAACTGGTTTGCCATTAATCAAAAGCTCCGTGACCCGCTCACCAACGGGACGCCCCCTGTCGAATTTATAAGTTAGTCCAGCGGCCTGAAGGACAACGCCCGCTTCTTCCAATATGGTGCGTATGGTTTCCCCTCTTAGTGCTGCCAATATTATCTTATGCCAATCAAATGGTAAGACCGCATGAATAACACACATGCGGAAGTATCCGGCAGGCATGTTATCCCGAATCCACCAGGGTGTATATAGTCCTATATCGGCTCTAACTGCCTTTCGCATTGCATCCGTAACCAGATAACCCAAGTTGGTCTGCTGCCTGGCAACGATCCAAACACCCCACCCACCCCATATGAGGTCAGTAGCAGTGTATCCCACCACTTCATCTATGTAGTTAGCGAAGGGGCGGCGGTACTGTTCAATAAGAGAAGCTATTTGTGGGACTTCTTTAATATCGGCTGTGATAGGGATCAAACGCTTTTCGTAGTCAACAATCCTTCCCTTGTTCACTGTCAGGCGAAGGTAGCCCAGGTGAAAACCCCAACAACCTGCCGCCACAATCAAGGTATCATTCACTACCTTTGATCTACGAGCATGGTCATGTCCGTGCACAATAACATCCACACCAGGCACTGTCTTGGCAATCTTATCCTCCTCCGCGCCGCTTATATGAGCGAGAATAATTACTAGGTCAGCCCTCTCCTTCAAATATGGCACGTATAGAGCTGCCATCTCCACCGGATCAAGAAACTCTAAATCAGCTACTAACCCGTGGCCAACTGTGCCAGGAGTCCCTCGAGTAGTGAGTCCGAGGAATGCGATACGAACTCGTCCCACATCTATGAAAATAAAAGGCGGAAGAAGTGGACTTAGCGTATCCCTACGAATAACGTTTGCTGAGATTATAGGGAAGGTGGCCTCCGCGGCACGGGCGAGAATGGTGTCAGCTCCACGCCAGTGAAAGTCGTGATTGCCTGCTACCATTACATCGTAAGCCATGGCGTTCATGACCGATATCATGGACTTTCCTTCGTACAAATCAGAAAGCATCGTACCGTGGATGGTATCACCGGCATCCACCAAGATGACATTCGGTTCCTTTTGTCTGATCTCATTAACAACAGTGGCTATACGGGTCAACCCTCCTCGTTCTCTTCCATCTTCAAGAAGAAAATAGGGTTCAATCCGGCCATGAAGATCATTGGTGTGAAGAATGGTTATGATTTGTCGCCCTTCAGTTGGTGCGACTGCTGCCGGCTCAGGAGCCACGGTCACTGGCGCCGGACAGCCCGCAGCAACCAGGCCAGTAACAGCCAGGCTGACGGCCAACAAGATTGGCACTAGGGTTAACAGTATTCTGTTTCTCCCTGATTTACTCCTCAGGCACATGTTATCCTCCTTCATATTTCTTGTGTTTCCCCCTGATTTATTCCTTGTGTCCATGTTATCCTCCCTCATATTCTTTGACCGCTTTTTCTGTTACCCCAATCCCTTCTACATGTTATCC
>QLUI01000427.1 GCA_018725345.1 Bacillota bacterium
GTGTGAGTCTCACCCCCGAAGCCGGGGGGAAGGGGAATGATTGCATGTTTCTTGCCTAACAACCGAGGGTTTCTTGCCTAACAACCGAGGGTTTCTTGCCTAACAACCGAGGGTTTCTTGCCTAACAACCGAGGGTTTCTTGCCTAACAACTGAGCGTTTGTAGGCTAGAAACTTGAGCGCGCCCTCGGAAAACGAGTGATTGGTGACTGGTGACTGGTAAATGACAAAAAGATTGGAGGCGTAAGATGAGCGAAACAAAAACATTACATGCCGTTTTTGACGGTAAAGTGCTGCAGCCAGAAGGGGCGGTAGATTTGGAGCAAAATGTTCGCTATATTGTAACTGTCGAGCGTAAAGAGGCAGTGGGCAAACCGAGCCTTTGGGATATACTTCGCGAGTTCTCTGGGACAGTTGAAGGATCCAAAGATTGGTCAGAAGAGCACGACCATTACTTATACGGCGTCCCCAAGCGAGAAGAAGGACACAGGTAATATGGATGCGAGTCGGTTTTTTCTCGACACAGCTTATGTGCTGGCATCGCTCAATCCAAATGATGCCTATCACCAGCAAGCCAAAGCACTGCTTCCTCCAGTGCGTATTGCTCAAGAGGTGTGGATAACAGAGGCAATATTTGTTGAAATAGGCAACGCATTGGCACGTTCAAATCGTTCTGCTGCTGTTGCTTTTATCAACAGTTGTTATATCACACCCAATGTCAAGGTTGTTTCGGTAGATCGTGTATTACTGCATCGTGCGATAGACTTTTATCATAGCCGCAAAGATAAAGAATGGGGATTGACCGATTGTATCTCATTTATTGTAATGGAAGACCATAGCTTAACAAAAGCCTTAACTACTGACGAGCATTTTCAACAGGCAGGCTTCCGAGCACTGTTACGGGAAGAAATATGAGATGGCGCAAGACAAAAGCAATCTCTTATGTGGCAGCTCGGATTGAGGCTATCCAGCAGGAATTAGAACAACTGCGGAAGACTCTTGCTCATCAAGAGGATATATCGGGCTTCCTACTGCTTGCCCGTTTGCTACACATGGCTATCAGGTGACTGGCATTCATCGGCCCCTTCACCAGGGGGAGCAAAACTTCAAGGCGGTAAGGATTTTCATCGGCGACGACGCTAAGTTGGAACTGTGAAGGAGCTTAAATGAAGATTCTGGTAACCGGTGGGGCTGGATTTATCGGGAGCAACTTTATCCGTTACATATTGCGTGAGCACACCGATTGGGAAGTGACCAACCTGGACAAGCTCACCTACGCCGGGAATCTGGAGAACCTGAGGGGTGTCGAAGGTAACCCTGGCTATCACTTCGTCAAAGGCGATATTGCCGATAGGGAACTCGTTGATAAGCTGTTGGGTCAGGTCTTTGATGTAGTAGTTAACTTCGCTGCTGAATCCCATGTTGATCGAAGCATCCTGGATTCATCACCTTTTATTAGAACTAATATTCAAGGAACACAGGTGCTTCTTGAAGGGGCAAGACAGCATAAGGTAAAGCTATTCCTTCAGGTATCCACCGACGAAGTCTATGGCTCATTAGGAGCGCTGGGTAAGTTTACCGAAGAATCACCTCTTTTGCCCAACAGTCCCTATGCTGCGAGCAAGGCAGCCGCCGATTGTCTATGTCGGGCGTATTATCATACCTATGGTTTGCCGGTCATTATCACTCGCTGCTCCAATAATTATGGACCCTTCCAGTTCCCCGAAAAGCTTATCCCCCTCGTTATCACCAATGCCCTGGAAGGCAAGGAGATTCCTGTCTATGGCGACGGGCTAAATGTCCGTGATTGGAT
>QLUI01000428.1 GCA_018725345.1 Bacillota bacterium
AGCATGATGTTGCTAAGTAGTGGACTCAGAGGGCCGCCTTGCGCAAAACCTTCGTCTGCTTCCACTACTACACCGTTAATCATGACGCCCGATACTAGATAGGAGCGGATTAACTTTAACACTCGTTTGTCTTTTACTTTCCTTGCCACCAGACTCATTAATTTGTCATGGTTTACCGTATCAAAATACCGGGCAAGGTCGATATCCACCACCCATTTGTAACCCCTTTCGATATACTCTCTGGCTTTAGCTACCGCCTCTTTGGCACTTCTCCCCGGCCTGAATCCATAGCTATTTTCAGAAAACTCTGGGTCGAAGATGGGTGTTAACACCTGAGTAATTGCCTGCTGAATCATTCTGTCGAGTACCGTTGGTATTCCGAGCAGTCTGACTCCGCCGTCAGGTTTGGGTATTTCTTTTCTCCTGACGGGTGCGGGGACATAGTCCCCTTCCAGCAAGGCCTGCCGGATGGCTGTGCCGTGTTGTTTAAGATAAGGTAGAAGTTCATCTACCTTCATTCCATCTACCCCATGACTGCCTCTGTTGGCCTTTACCCGCTTGTAGGCTTGGTTCAGATTGTTTCTGTCCACAATCTTTTCAAGCAGGGTACTGGAATACTCGTTGCTGTCGTTTCTTCCGTCTTCGGACGCCGCAGACACACTCAGCGCTCCCGGCATACCTTCGGGTTCCACCCTATTCTTTGCAGGCCAGCCTTCATTTGAAGTTTTCTGCTTTCTATGCGTATCCGTCGAGTACCTCAAACTTCCAAAACCTCCTGACGTTTGGCCCTTCAGTTGATGTTCATGCCCACCAACCTAATATGGCCTCTGCTGACTTCTGGCAGTTCAGTCGTACATTACTGCACGGGTTACCATCTCGAAGTATATCTCAATGGCGTACCTGCTAGACCTCCCCGGGTAAGACCGATAACTTTCATCCCGTGTGCCCGCCGCATCTACTGTATAGGGTTCGTGCAGTGTTGGACTTCGTCTTGTATGGCAGACTCGTCCGCCCTAATTCAGCCTCACATGCGGTTTTTGTTCATCGGGTCGGGACTTTGCCTCCGCATAAGGGTGTCCACCTCACGATGGACACCCTTGCCATTGGCTAATGGTTCCCACTGCTAAGCCCATAGCGGACTTTCACCGCCAAGCTATCGCCCATGCCGGGCGCACCATCGGGGAATCAGGTGGAGAGTCTACTCCACCTGATTAAAAATTCCCACCTACGCTTCGCGTAGAGGTGGGGGTCTTAACCCAAAAGAAAAACAAAGATAAAGCACGCCATAGGCGTGCCACTTTAGCAAAAAAAGAAAACGTTTTTTTTAGGTTATGCTATTGATGCTACTCGGCTGCTGCTGCGGAAACTGCTTTGTTCAGGCGTTTGGCAAGACGAGACTTTTTACGGGCAGCCGCGTTCTTGTGCACTACCCCTTTACTAACTGCTTTATCGATCGTTTTTTTGGCAATAAGAAATCTATCACCGGCCTCGGTTATGTCACCTTGAGCCAGCGTGTCGCTGAAACGGCGCACAGCAGTTTTAAAAGTGCTTTTGACATGACGATTGCGTGCTGTCCGTTTTGCGGTTACTCTCATGCGCTTTAATGCTTGCTTTGTATTGGGCATGCGTTCACCTCCTTCAATCTTGCTACGAAAACACCATGCTCCCGCCTTTGGCGGTAACACTATCGAAAAGATATAAATGTTCCCTCACCTATCCCTCTTCTAAAAGGGAGTGGGGATTTACAGTGCAGGACACAACAATTCTACCACGCGTTCTTTTAAAATGCAACAAAAAGTGGTGTATAG
>QLUI01000429.1 GCA_018725345.1 Bacillota bacterium
GATGTAAAAGAAACTAAGTGCGTACATAAAGGAGATGATTATAATGAGTATATTATAAGTTGGTAAATTTATGAAAGTATTGAAAAATATTTGGGACGAGTTTGTTTACGGAGGACATCTTCAGTGTTTGGGGGCAGTAAGCATTACCTATATTACTGGCTTCTTTCTTAATATTAATTTGCAATTAGATTCTTTAATTATATCCTATTTTCTTTCCTACCCAATTTATATTTTTAATCGATGGAAAGAAATTGAAATTGATTCAATTACTAACTTAGAAAGAACGGTTCATTTTAGAAAATACATTAACAAAATCCCCTTAATTTTTTATTTTTCAATTATAATTTTATTGTTAACTTTACTATTTTTTGGAAATTTAAATACCCTTATTTTCGGAATGATATTGTTATTCTTTGGGATATTATATACTACTCATTTTAAAAAAATAACAAGGGTAATTCCGCTTTTTAAAAATATGTGTGTTGCTTTGTCTTTTACCTTGCTTATTTTTTTTGCAATTACTTATCATGGAGTTTCTTTGCAGGAAATTAATAAAAACATTCTCTTGTTTTTAATAATATTTATTTTTAGTAAAGCTTTTCTAATGCAAATATTGTTAGATCTTAAAGATGTTGAGGGTGATAAAATTGAAAAATTAAAAACACTCTCGGTTTTAATCGGAAAAGAAAAAACTTTATCAATATTAAAATTATACTCTCCAATAATAACTTTTTTTATTGTTTCATTTTTTTATTTATTAGAACCGTCAATGCCCATTTCAATATTTGTTTTTTTATTTACAATTCCCTTTAATTTATATTCTTTTAAATTAATACAAAAAAAATATTCTGGATATATACTCGGAAGCTCTGAATTCTTATTATGGGGATTATTAATATTTGGAAGTAAGAGTATATTATGAACCTACCAGAATACAATCAAATGCTCATTGTTCTTATTAATTTAATCGCAATTTTTTTAGCTGTCACGGTCGCTTCGAATAATAGAAAAGGAAAATTAAATCAAATATTTTTATGGATGACGTTATTCATGCTTTTTTGGGTTAATTTTGCTTTCTTGGCTAGAGTAGTAGGAACGAACAATCTTTTGTTGGCTAAAAACTTTCTTCATATCGCATGGTTTGTTACTCCATTATTTGTTCTTAGTCTCTATGTTTTAATTATTAATTTAATAGAAGAAAATAAAAAATATAAAATTATTACAGGTATAGTTTCGATTATAACAATTAGTTTATCTATCTTAACCGGTTTTACTGATTGGGTCGTGGCTGAAATAAAATTCGTAGATAATATTTTAAGAATTATCTATGGTCCAGGAATGACGGCTTATTTGATAGGCCTTTTATTTATAACAGTTGTTACAATTTATGTTCTTTTTGAAAATTATCTGAGCGTTAATTCTAAAAAAAAGAAGAAAATAGAGTATTTCATAGTTGGCGCATTCATTTTCTATATTGCTAACATCATCTTCAATATCATTCTTCCCTTTTTTTTCGATATCGCAGGGTTTTATTTTATAGGAGATTATTCAACTATATTTTTATTGTCATTTTCCGCTTATGCAATCATCAAAGAAGAGTTGTTTGGGATACGTGTTGCATTGACTCAAGCTCTGATAATTATTATTGCAATCATATTATTATCTCAAGCAATAACATCAGATAATTTATTTAATTTGGTCTGGAATTTATTAATTTTTATATTCTTTTCCTTTTTCGGCTACTCCTTAATTAAAAGCATAACAAAGGAAATAAAACAAAAAGAAGAACTAGAGAAATTAACAA
>QLUI01000043.1 GCA_018725345.1 Bacillota bacterium
AAAACCGTAACAACCAGACTATTCACAGCCGGTTGTTACGGTTTTTCTTCTTGCTGCATAGGAAATTATATCATTCAAGAAAGCTACGATCCTATGCAAGGGGGATGTTTTGGGGGATTCCCCCTTATTCTTGCGGGGTGCAAAAGGACCGTCAGACCAACGCGATGTGGCGCCGTCCCCTAGCGGATAAAAAAGACGCTTCATCTGTCACAAAAAACGCGAAGCGTCTTTTTTATGAGGCAAGCTATTTGCTTTCCCTAGTGTCTTTCTTTATCAGAGGTTTTTAACAACTAAGTCACCCACTTCTTGTGTGCTATAACCCATCTTGCCGGCGGCCATGCTTTTAATGTGCGACTGACAAATTTTTATCACCGAGTTCTCTACTTTGGCGGCGGCGTCTGTTTCTTTAATATTTTCGAGCAACATGGCGGCCGCACCGATGGCAGCCAAAGGATTTACCACATTTAACCCGGTGTATTTCGGGGCAGAGCCGCCGATTGGTTCAAACATAGAAACGCCTTCAGGATTGATGTTGCCGCCGGCGGCTATCCCCATTCCACCCTGAATCATGGCTCCTAAATCGGTAATGATATCGCCAAACATATTTTCCGTCACAATCACATCAAACCATTCTGGATTTTTAACCATCCACATTACAGTGGCATCGACATGAGCATAATCCCTTGTGATCTCAGGGAATTCCTTTTGACCAACTTCATGAAAAGCCCGCTCCCAAAGGTCAAATACATATGTGAGTACGTTAGTTTTACCGCAAAGAGTTACTTTTTTATCTTTGTTCCGCTTCTGTGCGTATTGAAACGCATAACGGACGCAACGCTCCACTCCTTTGCGCGTAGAGATGGATTCCTGCAGAGCAATTTCATCTGCTGTACCCTTGCGGAGAAAGCCGCCGGCACCTGCGTATTGACCCTCCGTATTTTCCCGGACGACTACAAAATCAATTTCTTTTGGACCTTTGTCTTTAATAGGCGTTTCCACACCCGGATAAAGCTTTACTGGACGCAGATTTATATACTGATCCAGCTCAAAACGCAACCGTAAGAGTAGTCCCTTTTCCAGGATGCCGGGCTTAATATCGGGATGGCCAATAGCTCCCAGATAAATGGCGTCAAATGTTCTTAACTCCTCTACCACACTATCCGGAAGAATTTCGCCTGTGCGCAGATAACGTTCGCCACCCAAATCATAATGCGTATACTCCAGTTTAAAACCGTTAGCTTCACTGACGGCGTCAAGAACTTTCAAGCCTTCACGCACTACTTCAAGACCTGTCCCATCTCCGGGAAGAACAGCAATTTTATACATCTGGGTGCCTCCTTTAATAATCACTAATAACCACAAAAATATACGCTTTTTATTCTAATACAAAATAGGGGAAAAGGGAAGAGCGAAAAGGGATTAGCCTGGATTAACGCGAATTTGACAAATTATTTACTGCGTTTAAAAACGTCTTTCTTGCTGAATGAAGGGGGTGGCTAAAATGACAATTCGTTTTATCTTGGGCAGAGCAGGTAGCGGCAAGACTTCTGCCTGTCTGCAGGCTATGGCAAAATTAAGCAAACTGGAGCCGCTGGGGCCACCACTCATCTTCCTAGTGCCGGAGCAAACCACTTTTCAAATGGAACGTGAACTGGCCTTGCTTTGTGGTGGCGGAACGTTCAGGGCGCAGGTGCTCTCCTTTCAGCGCCTTGCGTATCGGATGCTACAGGAAGGGAAAAAACCCTTGGCTCTAATTAGTGAACAAGGAAAGCAAATGGTTTTGCGACGGCTGCTTCAAGAGCGTTGGGCTGAAATGAGTACGCTTGGCAAAGCAGCCAAGCAGCCACGTTTTTGTCTACAGTTATCGGCTCAGTTGCGCGAATTAAACAACTATAATATAAAGCCGGAAAATTTGCTAGAGCTGGCAAATGCTACAAAGCATTCTGCTGTTTTGCAAGGGAAGCTACGTGATTTGGCAGAAATAGCCGGAGCCTACCAGGCATATATCCATGACAGCTTTACTGATCCCGAAAATATGCTTCAGCTCTTAACTGCCACAATAGAAAACGGCGGGTTGCCTGCCGGCACTATGGTTTGGGTTGACGGGTTTGCCGGTTTCACACTGCAAGAATATTCGGTGTTGCGCGCACTTAGCAAGGCTGCCTCACAAGTGGAGCTTACCCTCTGCCTCGACCCGTCCCTCACCTTGTCTGCTGAGCCGGCAGAAGAAGAGCTGTTTCATCAAGCCTTGGATAGCCGGCGGAGACTGCAGCAACTGGCAATCGAAGCAAATGTCGTTTTGTTGCCGCCGTTAATCTTGCCGTTCCAAGGCAGGGATACCCGCTATGCTCAGTGCCCCCCTTTAGCGCACATTGAAGCGCAGTTTGGCCGCTTTCCTTTCGAGCCCTTTGAGCAGAGCACAGCGATGATAAAGTTGGTGAAAGCTGCTGGTGCCCGCGCGGAAGTGGAAGCTATGGCTAGGGACATTTACCGGATTGTCAAGGAACATGGCTGGCGTTATGCCGATATCGGCGTTATTCTGCGTAATTTTTCCGATTATCATGATTTGGTGACAGCAGTATTCCGCGAATATAATATCCCTTGTTATATAGATGCACAGCATTCTGCATCTTCCCATCCGTTGGTGGAATTTCTGCGTTCCGTGCTGGAGGCAGCATTAAGCAATCTAAGCTCTACGACCGTCATTCAATTGTTAAAAACTGATCTGTTCCCGCTGGAAAGAATGGAAACAGACAGGCTTGAAAACTATGTTCGTGCCCACGGAGTCAGGGGGCGGCACTGGCTGGACAAGAAACCGTGGACTTTTCGTTTGTCTTTGGCACTGGACGATGAACAGGATGAGCAGATTGAAGTAACGACCGACTTGGCCGACTTAAACAAGGCAAAAGAGCAATTTGCTCAGTACTTTGAGCCGTTTTATAAAGCAGTGGCCGGATCGGGAATACAGGTAGTGGCTGTCTATTGCCGAGCTATCTGGGAGCTGCTTGAGAGTATTGCCGCTCAGTCCCGCCTGCAAGCATGGGCCAAGGCACAAGCGGCCGACGGTGAAATAAATCAAGCGGCACAGCACCGCCATGTCTGGCAAGGGGTTATAGAACTGCTCAGTCATGCGGCCAATATATGGGACGGGCAAACAATGAGCCTACAGGAATTTACGCAACTCATTTTTACAGGACTGGAAAGCCTGACGTTAGGCTTAACTCCGGCAGGACTTGATCAGGTAATTGTTGGCAGCGTAGAGCGTTCTCGATTGCCGCAAATCAAGGCGGCTTACGTTCTTGGGTTAAGTGAAGGTGATTTTCCGGCCAGGCTGCAAGAGGAAGGGATATTTGGCGATGAGGAACGCGATCTACTGGCAGCGTCAGGCATGGAAATGGCGGCAACGCGACGGCAGAAATTGTTCCACGAACAATACTTATCATATATTGCCCTGACCCGTAGCTCTGACTATCTCTGGGCCAGCTACTCATTGGCAGATGAGGAGGGGAGGGGGAAAAGGCCTTCACTCCTCTTTAAACGGCTGCAGCAGATTTTCCCCGAAAACGAGATCTGCTTTATGCTTAATCTGCCCGATAGTGCTGATGATTTAACTCTGCTAACAGAACCGAAAAAAACTGCGGCAACCCTAGTGCTACAGGCTAACCGCAGCATCAATAACGGTCAGATCTCATCTTTTTGGGCCACTGTTTACAATGAATCTTTGCAACAGCCGCAGATTCTTGCCGCCATGCAAACGCTTTGGCGCGCACTGTCAGAAGCAAATATTGTCAGTTCTCTTTCCCCCTCCATCCTGGAAGCATTATACGGCAACCCGCTAAAAAGCAGCGTTTCCCGCCTGGAACTTTTTGCCCGCTGTCCCTTTGCGCACTTTGCGCGCTACGCTCTTCTGCTGGAGGAGAGGAAAGAATACCGGTTGGAGGCACCGGATGTCGGAGTATTTTATCATACTGCCCTCAACCAGTTTGTAGTTGGGTTAGTAAATGACCAGAAATGTTGGTCTACCCTTGACGATGCTGAAGTCTGGGAGAGAATGAATCAGATTGTTGAAAAACTGACTCCTCGCCTACGCAGTGAAATTCTCATGTCCACCTCCCGGATGCGCTATTTAGCGGAAAAACTAAAAGACACTTTAGGGCAGGCGGCTGTCGCTTTAACAGAACATGCACGCAGCAGCACTTTTTTGCCTGTGGCGCTGGAACTTTTTTTTGGCCGCAACCTCCTGCCACCATTGCGTCTTGCTGACGGAAAAGTGGAACTCTGGCTCTATGGCCAAATTGACAGGGTGGATTTGGCTGAAAGTGCGGATCAAGCATATCTGATTGTCATTGACTACAAAACAAATCCACAGGATTTAAAGCTGAGTGATGTTTGGCATGGCTTAGCTTTACAGCTACTTGCCTACCAGGCGGTTGTGCTGGAACAGGCAGCACAATTTACAAGATTACCTGCTACGGCTGCGGGCGTATTTTATTTTGGCATTCAGCGACAGATGGATAGGAAGCCCAACCCACCGCCTGTTGTCCAAACAAATAAAACTGAAAGCCAGCTTGACGGCCTGGCAATGGCTGATTCAAAAGTAATAGCGCTACTGGGTGGCACAAATTTTTTGCGCCGAGTAAAACTAAAAAATGATGGAGCCTTTACCAAAGCCTCTCGCGTAGCTGACCGACAGCAAATGAGTTTACTATTAACTTGGCTTCGAAGTAAACTACTTGAATTGGCGGGAAAAATCTTTGCCGGCGAAGCCTCCGCCCGGCCATATCGCAAGCAAAGCGGGCAGCGCGCCTGTTCTTTTTGTCCATATTTTGCGCTCTGCCGCTTTGATCTCACTGTGGAGGGTAACAGCTATCGGTTGTTGGAGAATATGGGGGATGAGGATGTTTTGTCCATCGTTACGCAGCAGTGGAAAAGGAGTGAACTCCTGTGAATAAAGCTTGGACAGATGAGCAACTTGAAGCGATTACCGCGACCGGTGCCAACTTACTAGTTGCCGCCGCCGCCGGGGCTGGTAAAACGGCGGTGCTGGTGGAGCGAATTATCCGAATAGTTTGTGACAGAAAAACCCCTGTTGATATAGACCGTTTGTTAGTTGTGACATTTACGGAAGCGGCGGCGGCAGAAATGCGTGAACGAATCGGCGCAGCCCTGGAGAAAGAAATTCGTGAATCTGGCCGCATGGAACTGGGCAGACAGCTTGCGCTGGTAAACGGAGCTCCCATTTCCACACTCCATTCTTTTTGTCTTGCCGTGATTCGCCGTTATTTTTACATGTTAGAGATTGATCCCGGATTCCGTGTGGCTGACGAAGCTGAAGCCTCCATGCTTCGTCAAGATGTCCTGACTGAACTGCTCGAGCAGGCTCTGGCTGACGAGGGTACAGCAATTTTAGAACTGGTATCTAGTTATGGCGGGAAAAAAGGTGATGAAGGACTAGCGCAGCAAATTCTGCGGCTTTATAGTTTTGCCTGGAGCAATCCTGATCCGGCTGGGTGGTTGGAAAAAGCCGTCTCACTTTTTGAGATAGCAAAACATAAATCGACAACTGAAGCGCTTGCGCCTTGGATACCTTCAATCTTTCAGCATCTGCTGCATGAGCTGGCGCATGCTGAGATCTTACTGAAGAGAGCGTTTTCTTTATGCTATCAACCTGAAGCGCCGGTTGTATATGAAAAAATTTTGACTGCAGAACGGGAGCAAGTGGAGCGACTGATAGCCCTTGCCGAGCTTTCCTCTTGGGAGGAACTACGCGAGGCTTGGTTGGGAGCGACCTTTAACAGGTTGCCTACCGCCAGAGGTGTGTGCGAAGAAAAGAAAGAACAGATAAAAAAACTGCGTGACAAAGCTAAGGCAATAGTTCGCAGCGCGGCTGAAACTTTTTTTGTCCGCACTTCTGCAGATTATCTCAGTGAAATAAACAAACTAGCTCCACTAGTTACGGGGTTGTCCGAGCTGACAAAACGCTTTGCTGAACTGTATGGCCGAAAAAAAAGACAGATAGGCTTAGTTGATTTTAATGACTTGGAGCATTTCTGCCTCCAAATCTTGTGGCGAGCTAACAGCGCTGAAGCTATCCCATCTGATGCAGCCTTGGAATTGCGCCAACATTTCAGTCATGTGCTGGTAGACGAATACCAAGATATCAATCCAGTTCAAGATACCATTCTTGCCTTAGTTTCGAGGCAGGGAGAGCCGTCTCCCAATCTTTTTATGGTGGGAGACGTGAAACAAAGTATTTACCGCTTTCGCATGGGGGAGCCTGCTCTCTTTCTTAAGCGTTACTCCTGCTATCCGACTAGGAAGGGAGGGGTCGAACGAAAGATTTTGCTCAGCAAGAACTTTCGTTGTCGGGCCGGTGTAGTTTCTGCCGTCAATTTTCTTTTCCGCCAGCTTATGATTGAAGCGGCTGCAGAAATTGAGTATAACGAGGATGCGGAACTCATTTGCGGAGCAGATTATCCAGAAAATGAGCATGGTTCTGTTAGCCAAGTTGCTGTGGAAGTCCATCTCCTGCCGCGAGAACAGGCGCTTGACAGTGCATTGGAAGCGCAGGATGAAGAAGGGGACGAACCGGATGCGTTAGAGCGGGAAGCTCTGGTTATAGCACAAAGGATTACTGAAATGCTAGACAGTGCGGAAGGAGCACTGCAAATATACGATCAGGAAAGCGGAGTTTACAGACCGGCCTCCTATAGGGATATGGTTATTCTTTTGCGGGCTACTAATAATAGAGCAAACCGTCTGATAGATATTCTCGGCAGGTTTGGTATCCCGGCTTATGCCGATCTTTCAACCGGCTATTTTGCTGCCACCGAAGTGGAGACCATGTTATCCCTCTTAAAAGTATTGGATAACTCCTGTCAAGATATTTCGCTGGCCGCAGTTCTGCGTTCGCCATTTGTCGGCCTCTCCCTGGAAGAACTCGCGCTGGTGCGCATTACGGGCGGTAAAAAAAGTGATTTCTATAATTGCGTAACTTTGACAGCAAATGCAGACATCCCTCTCCTTTCAGAAAAACTGCAACACTTTCTCTCTCAACTTGAGCGCTGGCGGAGCAAAGCCAGGCAGGAAAAACTGACAACTCTTATTGCCGCAATCTACCGAGAAAGCGGTTACGCTGACTATGTGGCAGGGCTTCCAAACGGAGCACAACGTCAGGCAAACCTTCATGCCCTTTTTTCTCGTGCCCGGCAATTCGACCGTTTTTCACGACAAGGTCTGTTCCGTTTTTTGGAATTTATTGCACAACTACGCCGTTCCGGCGAAGACCTAGGGGCAGCCAGGGCGCTGGCTGAAAACGAAAATGTGGTGCGAATCATGAGCATCCACAAATCTAAGGGACTGGAATTTCCCATTGTTTTCCTATGCGATCTCGGAAAAAAGTTCAACTTTCTTGACCAACAAACAGATATTTTGATACACAAGGATCAAGGCATAGCACCTTTGGTTGTAGATAACCAGAGGATGGTTCGCTACCCATCTTTGCCTTACCTGGCACTAAAACTTGTCGGCGAAGCAGAAGTTAGGGCGGAGGAAATGCGCATCCTTTATGTCGCCTTGACCCGTGCCCGTGAAAAGTTGTTGTTGATTGGTTCAGCACGGAATCTGTCAGATGAACAGGTAGTCTGGCGTCAGCTCCTTACCTACCAAGAAAAATCTCTGCCAACTTCCGAACTGGTTCGGGCCAAATGCTGTCTGGATTGGCTGGGACGGGCTCTTATCCGTCATTATGACATGGAGGGAGCGCAGAAGCATTTTCCATGGTTGCCCGGGGAAGATTCCCGCTTTAGTATTTCGATCTGGAACGGCGAAGACAAACGACTCCCCAATCTACCGCTGCCAAATCGGACTGCTACAAAAGACTGGGATGATATTCTTGCTCTGCGTCCGCTGAAGCTTGTTTGCTCAAAAGAGGAGCAAAGCAAAATTCGCAGTCAACTCGCTTACCGCTATCCGCACTCCCCTAGCAATTTGTCTGCCAAACTCTCTATCAGCGAAATAAAAGATTACTTGCCAACAGAAAGTGCAGGAGAGGGAGAGGGAAAAAGACTATTTTTTGCACCGCAAGCCTGGCACCAGCCCAGCTTTCTGCAAAAACGAAAAAGTTTATCTAACTTGGAGTTAGGAATTTTCTATCATCGCGTATTTCAGCATTTAAAACTACTGCCGCCTTTGGGTGAGCCGGAAATCGCCGGACAAATCGCCCATTTTGTAAAAACAGGAATCCTCAGCGAGGATGAAGCAAATTATCTAAATCCTGCGCAAATTGCTCCATTTTTCACAGGGGTGGCAGGCCAGATCGTCTTTGCTCATGCTAACCAAACCTACAGAGAATGGCCCTTTACACTGATATTGCCTGCTAAAGAACTTGCTTGTGCTAACTTAGACGAAACGGTGCTAATCCAGGGCATTATCGACCTGTTGGTCAAAACTGAGGAGGGGTATGTGCTGGTTGATTTTAAGACAGATAAAATTCCGCAGGGAGGAGCAGAGGAACTGGCAGCACGCTACAAAGAACAACTTGGTTATTACGCAAGGGCAGTTGAAACCATTCTTGCTGCCCCGGTGCGTGGTGCCTATCTATATCTAATCACTAATGGAGAGACTCTGCCAATCCAGCTATGAAATATATTTTTGATTAGAAGAAGGAGGAAGTACGATGGAAAAGCTATCAAAAATACTTAGCAATATCAAACCGGTAGATCAGGGTGCAAGTTTACGATGCAAGCAACATCTTGACAATCTTACGAAACCGCCGGGAAGTTTAGGTGTACTTGAGGAAATTGCGCAAAAACTGGCAGCTATTACTGGTGAAATAAAGCCACCATTGCCTAAGAAAACAGTTGTTTTAATGGCTGGTGATCACGGTGTGGTAGCGGAAGGTGTTTCAGCATACCCGCAAGAAGTGACCCCGCAGATGGTCATGAATTTTCTTTCCGGTGGGGCTGCCATGAATGTACTGGCTCGCCATGCTGATGCAGAACTGGTAGTGGTGGATATAGGAGTGGCCGTAGATTTGCCTGGCCACCCCAGCCTGCAAATCAGAAAGATTGCCTATGGCACAAATAATTTAGCCAAAGGACCGGCAATGACAAGAACACAAGCAGTAGCTGCCTTGGAATGCGGCATTGATGTAGCGGAAGAATGTATTGCTATGGGAACCGGAATTTTTGGTACCGGTGAAATGGGGATTGGCAATACCACTCCCAGTGTAGCCATAGCCGCAGTTTATAGCGGCGAAGATATTGCGGCCGTCTGTGGTCGCGGCACCGGACTAGACGACGCCAAGCTGCAGAATAAGATACGCGTGATTCGGGAAGCGATCAATTTAAACGAGCCAGATCCTACAGATGCCCTTGATGTACTCTCCAAGCTGGGCGGATACGAGATTGCCGGAATGGCAGGTGTAATGTTGGCTGCCGCTGCTCATGGCATCCCAGTTTTAGTGGATGGATTCATCTCAGGCGCTGCCGCTCTAATTGCCTGCAACCTTCACCCTCATGCAAACCAGTACATGCTTGCTTCTCATCTGTCTGAGGAGCCGGGACATAGCGTCACGTTGAAAATTCTAGGTCTCATGCCATTTTTAAAGATGAATATGCGCTTAGGAGAGGGGACCGGTTCAGCTTTAGCAATGACGATGGTGGATGCCGCAATAAAAATTTGTGCAGAAATGGCCAGCTTTGCTGATGCCGGTGTAACAAAAGCAACAGAATAAAAACACAAAGAAAAAGCATGATAGTCATGGAGAGTGACCGTCACGCTTTTTTTTTGTTCCCTCGCATAAAATAAGCTTACATAAAATATGCACAATTTAAGTTTTGCCTTGAATATGATAAGATAATTAGTAAAACATGGTTGAG
>QLUI01000430.1 GCA_018725345.1 Bacillota bacterium
CCCCCTTTGAATCAAATTCACGAAAATCTCCTCAAAAGGTTCCTGCAAATTGTTTATCTCGAGAGGAGCAATCTGAAAATCCCTCAGGATGTCAAAAACAGGGTAAATCAGTTCGGGTCCTTTAAGAGTTAACTCCACAACGTCGGCATTTTCACCTTCACTCTGGAGGAGCACCGTCACTCCAGGGATGACTCCGAGATGTTTCAAGTACTCTTCAGAACGGACCTTCTTACTCAAAATTAGCCGGTATTTGAAATAGTTGATACTCTTTCTGAGCTCACTGGAGGTGCCGCTTGCCACTATCCTGCCCTTGTTTAGGACAGTGATTCTATCGGACACCCTTTCTATGAACCGCAGGTCGTGAGAGGATACTATCAAAGTTGTCTCTTTGGTTAGCTCCTTGATCGCACCTTCCATCTCAAATCGACTCACCACATCTAATCCTAAGAGAGGCTCATCCAGGATGAGAAACTTAGGCGATGTCGACAGTGTACACATGAGCGCAGCTTTTTGCTGCATTCCACGAGATAATGTTCCAACATTGGTATCAAGCCTTGCTGAAAGGTCCAACTTCTGCGCCCAGCGTTCCACCCCTTCCTTCACGTCCTTGATCGCTTTTCCTTTGAGATTAGCGAAATAGTAGACATTTTCTCTAACAGTCATGTTCCAATAGAGGTTTCGAGAGCCTTCGAGAATAGCCCCAATTTCGGACGCAACCCTTTTCCTTTGCTTTGGTATCTTATAGCCGACGAGCTCCATTTCTCCCGCACAGGGGGTGAGTAACCCCAAGATCATCTTGAGAATCGTTGTTTTCCCGGCCCCATTGGGGCCAAGTAAGGCAAATACCTCTCCTTCATATACATCGAAGGACACATCATTGACCGCATGGATTTGCTTTCTCCCAGCTTTGAAGGTCTTTTTCAATTTACGAGCCCGAAGGATGATCTTCCTATCCATTCACAGTTTCCCCCTCTCCTTTTGTGTTCTTTTTCATCCTGTTGAGGAACTCCTTTTGTAGTAAAAGAGATAGACCTGAATCCGTGAAGCGATGGACGAGCTACCCGCTCATCGCATCCAAAAACACTATATCATAGAGGGAAGGGACTGTCAAGTACCCTCATCGCTCATTTTGAGGAGTCTCCTCCTCGGTATAGCAGCAACTTGTCGGCAGCGCTCCAGTAATGGGTGTCGGAAAGCAATATCTCCCCTTTTAGGGATCGCCAACTCTCCCCACTTTTGGTCGATACAGAGCTACCATTATTGCCACGCGTCAGGTCGGGCCAGCATTACGTTGATATACCCGCCGCCAGGTGTTAAACCAGGGGCAGTGCCTACCAAACGAGAGCCGGAGGCGCCGGGCATGTCTCGCCAATCGGCAGGCTAGATAGATCAGGTCTTGCATCACGCTGCGTACCCGACGACGGAAAGGTTGCTTGCGAATGGGAGCATCCGCCTCCCGCAGGCTCTCTTGGCCAATCAACCTCAACAGGTTGTACGTCACCATCCCCAAAAGCAGCACCAGCTCGTTGGTCTGGAACTTCCCCGATGGCAATCGTTCCAGGTCCAGGTCTGTCTTCAACTCGCTGTGGAACTGCTCGCTGGTTCCATGTGCCTGGTATAACTTCACCACCGTCCCTGGATCATCAGAAAGCGAGGTCCAATAGGTCTCTACCTCCACATTAGGCATTAACAGCGCCTGCCCATCAGCCTCCACCGTTCGCAGCGTCACCTCGAATACCATCCGCACCACATCATTAATGCCTGGTCTCTCCACGTAGCGCTCGCCCCGCCATACCTGCTTGC
>QLUI01000431.1 GCA_018725345.1 Bacillota bacterium
GAAAAATTCACGGGCAACTCATAAACAGCATCAACGACAAGGTGAAGCTTATAGCCAAACCATGAAACCACTTTGCTCCACAGGGTGCCCTCTTTTTTGCGCCCCTTGTACGTTTTCCTGCCAAAATCAGCATCGGCGTCACGACGCCCATCGGGTTTTTGATTTTTTCCAGCTTTATTACATTTTGGACCTCGACTTAGACTGTTTATGGCTTTGCTGTCTATGGCCAAAAACCGCCCAAAATCCGGCAATAATGTGCTGACTTCATCTATAAGCCGGAAAAATATTTTATCCACTTCGTTAGAGTGCAACAGGAGGTTCCGGCAGAAACGAGTGTAAGCGTAAGCCGGAGGGATCGCCCGCTCTCCTAAATATAGGTCAAAACCGCAAACCTCCCGCAGTTGCGCATTGCGCCGCAATTCACGCCGTAAACTTTCAACAGATGGGTGCTGATAGACTATTCCCGCCAGCAAAGAATTGCAAACTGCGCGTATCGGATAGTCGTCACGACCCTTGCCGCGTTCTTTTTCCAGCTTTTTCATCAATTCTTCATCTGGTAAGTAATTTAGCACCAAGGACAAACGTTGTAAGTCTCCAAGTTCGTCAAGGGAAAACCTCCTCTGGTTCTTTTTTGTGCTAAGAAAGAATTCGCCAGAATATGGGGTTTTTCCTGCTTTTTTCTCGATATTTATCCGATTTTCTTTGTTTTTCCCCGTTGGGGTCAATTTTGTAAAACTAGGGGTTTCTCAACCACGAGAACCCCATAAACACAGGATTGTATTGGGGTAAAATGTTTTTTCCACCGTCTCAAAACCGCCTATCTATCGTTATTTTTGGACATCGCAATTGGCTCTAATAAGCATTCTGCTAAACATGAGCTGTAGAGTGACAATATTTTCTTTGTCTGAAATAAACCGCCGCCAACTCCGTTGGCGGCGCAAAAACAAGCTATTTCGGATAACCGACTGGTACAATCATCAGAGGCTCGTACTCAGTTTCTAGCAGGGCTTTTAATCTTTCGTCGTGAAAAGCGCCTACAGCCACACTTGCAAGCTGAATTGCTTCAGCCTGCAAATGAATGTTTTGGGTGACATGGCCAATTTCCATATAAACATAGCGATTTCCCCGCGTTCCGTAGCGGCCGGTCGTTCTACCATAATCCGCCGTTAGGATGATGCATGCCGCTGCCCTGCTGATAAAATCTTGCCCCAGAGCGATGTCCGCCAATTTATCCCTGTATTCGCCAGCCAGCACAGGCACCAGTGTATGCCTCTCCTGGCGATAGCGATAGATGCCAGCGGCTAAGCCGTCTATGTTCCCAGCTACCACATAAACTTCCAGCGGATAAGTTGCTCCTGCTGAAGGCGCAGTGCGGGTGGCGCCGGTTGTTGCATGCACAGCCATCCCTTGGGCAGCCCAGAGAGTTTGCGCCAGCTTGGCTAAAGGCAGCGTCCGGTCACTAAAATTGCGGCCGGAAAATCTCCGCGCCAACACTGCTTCCAGCGACTCTTGCCCTAGATACCATGGTGAGGGCAACCGTATCTCCCCGGAATAATCGGACGCCCTCTCCGGCCCGCCATTTACAGGGCCGCACCCGCCAAGCAACAAGGATGTTATTGCTAACAACGCCAACTTTGCCAGCGAAAACATGATCTCCACCTCCAACTAAAAAACTACACGTTTCTTAAATTATACGACCTGCAAGTATGCTGACTGCGGCAATGGCTACCGCAAGCAGTGTGGCCATTATCCATTTGCCTAGTCCCTCAATTTTTTGGTCAAACTGATCAAATCTTTGTTC
>QLUI01000432.1 GCA_018725345.1 Bacillota bacterium
CATAATTTGCGCTTTACTTGGAGGTGTGGCTGGTGTATTGCTGTCGATAGCAACCAAGTAAAGTAAGAGAGTGTCCCGCGTTCCGTGTAAATGGAATAGTTATTGGTGCTCGCCTTGCTGATTATGTATGGATGCTGTTATTCGGACAGTGAGATGCAAGCCTGAACATCCCCATGGCTAAAGCTCGGGAGAGGTTCAGAAAGATTAACCAGGAATTAACATAAACCGCCTTGACGTTTCGGGGGGGGGCATGATAAAATTGGAATAACCTGGCAACTTTTCCAAATATAGGGCGGTAAGGCTGGTGGGAGTATATTGCCTGTGGTGGCGGTTGCCGGAAAAATCAAAAGGAGTTGAGTGAACTTGAAAAAATCGTTACGAAAGCTCTCAATGGCGCTAACGGTAGTCATGGTGATGTCGGCCTTTGCGGTCCCCGCTGCCGCCGGGCAGGAGAACGGCAGAGAACGGAGAAATGTTCCGACACCAGAGATACAGCATCTTGACGCAGAAGTCCGGGTGATTGCCGGTCAGCCGGTGCTCCGGTACCAAACTGGGGAAGGCTATGCAGAGATCCCTTTTGAGTGGCCCACTTACGCAATCTCAGCTGACGGACAAAGAGTACCTGTGGAGAGACAAGGTGAATCTATCTTGTTACCTGCCGAGGGCGGTTCAGTGGCCGTTTTGCTCAATGATTTTTGCGTGGTAATGGTTGCCGGCCATATAAAGTTGCTTGCGGAAGTGAACCTGGCATGGAAGCTTATTCCAGCTGTGATAGGGGTAGCATTTAAGATTAAGCTAATTTCAGCGTTGTCAAAGGCGGGAATTTCAGCAGTTCCAACCTTCCATTTTATTGAAAGAGCGGTTCTAAGCGGCATTTCCATTCCTAAGATAATACAGGTACTAACCACAGGGCAACGGTTTGTGGATACAAATTCAGGAGACAGGGTTATTCATCACAGCGGTTTAAGAATAGCCGTTATTATCGTTAGAAGTTCAAACACGCTTAAAACTATCTACGGTGATGTAAACTTAAACTCAAAACCGCATTGGGTTCCTCGAAATTGGTCCTGGTAAAACCGATATAAACCAGATGAGGGGTGTTCAGCCAGTTTCCAGCAATTACGAGCACTTTTTTAGAGGCAGACGCTCTACAGGTAGAACTAAGTTGTTCACCCCTCATTCTTTAACTAGATACTACGATGCCTCCGGCGTCACCACAAGGAATGAAAAATGGGTTTCTGTCAAATCAAGACTTGAGCGGACGATGAATCAAATGAATCATTGGGAGGGTGTCTAGTGAAGATAAGTATTATTGATGAAGATGTATTGTATACAGGTCAAAGTATAGAGTTGGGTCTTTCTCTTATTCAAAGGGAGACAATATTTTTTTCTATCTGTTTTAAAACGCCTTTTGCAACAATTTCTATTAACCACGAGGACCATTCTTCTTTTGTATGCATCCTTGATATAGATAATATGGCTGACACAATAAGTGAAGGGTTGAAAAACGATTCGTCCGAAATCGTCACCGCTTGTGATGAACCGTTATTTACTATAAAAATTATTAGGCATAGGTACTCAGATATCATAAATGAATCCGAAAATAAAAATATTACGAATACTTTATTCCTATTTACCATGGAGCTAGATACAGGAAAGATATGGAAGGATAGAACAACTGATAGCAGTTTTAGCATGACATTAAGTGTTCGCAAAGAATGTATTGAGCGGTTTGTAAGTTTTCTAAGGGATATAAAGCAACAATTTATGTTGCAAAAAGATGTAGGAAACTGGT
>QLUI01000433.1 GCA_018725345.1 Bacillota bacterium
ATTGCCGTATCGCAGTAGAACGCTTAGGCCAATCAGTGATGGATTTGAATATTTGAAGGAGGAGAAAGATGTTCGACAAAATAGTTGGCGCGTGGCTAATGATCGATGGCCTTGGGAGTTTCATAGTCTTCCGCGAACAGCACTGGTTTTGGCAAGGGGGGAGGATAATGAGGCTCGTCCTGGGGGCAATTCTCTTCTGGAAGGGGGTTGAATCATGAACAGCTTAACAGAAGAAGTCCACGAAATAGAGGGGTCGGAAGAGACAGAAGAGTATATCATACTGCCTTTAGATTGTCGGAAGCAGATAGTCGTATGGGCAAGAATACTAGCGAAAATCCAGAGCTTGGTTAATGATCGACGGCCTGTGTAGTTTCACAGTCTTCCGCGAACAGCACTGGTTTTGGCAAGTCGGCCGTGCGCTGAGGTTTGTGTTGGGGGCGATCCTGTTTTGGAGGTGGGTTAATCAATTTCGGCGCAGGATACCACCAGCCTCGTGCTGGTGGAGGAATGCGCCACCTCCTTTTGTGAATGACTTGACATTGTTGAAGTAATGTGTTATTATATGAATATGAGGCTTACAAGAACAGTTAAAACCAAGCTGAACATCCTGCCTGAGATTATTAAGCCAACTATTGAGGCCTATACCCAGGCCTTTAACTATGTCTGTAAAACAGGATGGCAGGATGGAGATACTAACGGAGTGTCTCTGCATCACAAGACCTATCGGGAGACCAGGAAATACCTTCCTTCTCAACTTGCTGTTTCTGCTAGGATGAAGGCTACCGAAGCCCTCAAGGCTACCAGGACAAGATTGCGGAAGGGACAAAAGGCTACTTGTCCTAAATCCGAACAAAGCTCTATAAGATTCGACGACCGAAGCTATAATGTCTGGTTTGATCGTGACGAAATCTCTATTCTTACTATTGATGGCAGAAAAAGGTTTCCCATTATTATTCCGGAATACTTCAGGCAGTATCTTGGCTGGAGACGGTGTTCTGCTGACTTGTTCTTGAGAAGGAATGGCGTATTTCTGCACATAGTTTTTGAGAAGGATGCCTCTGATCCTGAACTCACAGAAAAGGTCGTAGGTATTGACCGTGGTATCAGGAAGATAGCTGTAACATCGGATAACAAATTCTTTAATGGAGGTGAAATTAGGAAGGTATCTAAACGATACGAGAGACTGAGGTCGGTATTGCAATCCTGTGGCAGTAAGTCTGCTAAAAGACACCTTCGGACAATGTCTAAGAAGGAGAACCGTTTTCGCAGAGATGCTAACCACAAGATTACGAAGCAAGTAGTGCAGTCTATTCCACAAGGAACGACTATCGTCCTTGAAAAACTGGATGGTATTAGGCAGACTGTGAGGCTTCGTAAGAAACAGCGAGGAGAGTTGCATAAATGGAATTTCTTTCAGTTTCAGCAATTTCTTACCTACAAGGCTGAAGCCAAAGGGATTTGCATTGAATATGTTGACGCTCGATACACTTCCCAGAAGTGCTCTCGGTGCGGGTATGTTTCCCGCTCTAATCGGCAGTCTCAATCTGTCTTCAAGTGTAAACATTGCGGTTTCTCTCTTTCGGCTGATTTGAATGCCAGCCGAAACATTCGGCAAAATTACCTGGACGCTATATGCCATCCAGGTAGGGCTCTTGTCAACGCGCCTATCGTAGCGAGTCCTTGTGATTCAGCTACAAGCTGCCCCCCTTGTGGGGGCAGTAGTTGACTTCTAAGGCGTCCTAATTCTTATTACGTCAGTAGCAACGCTAGCAAGTGCTCGATTTAACCGCTCCA
>QLUI01000434.1 GCA_018725345.1 Bacillota bacterium
ATATGGCCTGGCGCAATGGCGACCCGGGGCTGGTTTTTCTCGATCGGATCAACCGCGATAATCCGACGCCGAAGCTAGGAGAGATTGAATCAACAAATCCCTGCCTAACAGGTGATGCTTTAATAGCTACAGAAATTGGATTGCTTCAAATGGACGAACTTGTCGCCAGATATCCTAACGGAGGTCTGAAGATAGCCACCGATAACCGAACAGCACTAGGGAAAGAAAGTGAAGGGATTTGCATGAACTCCATCTCCCGAGCCTTTAGAAGCGGGGTTAAAGAGACGGTCAAAGTAACTACGAAATCGGGCTATGAATTATCGGTTACGCTTGACCATAAAATTATGACCACTGAAGGGTGGGTTGAGGCTGGAAAGCTTAAGCCTGGTTATCATCGGGTGCTAATCCAACCAGGAGAAGGACACTTTAACAGAGATAAAAAACTCCAGTTTGAGCCAGAAAATATATTCAGAGGTCGCAATGGCCGAACTTATAAACTGAATTTACCCTCTTTGTGGTCAAAAGAACTAGGGATAATTTTAGGCTGGTTGGTAGGGGATGGGTGGCTGAGGTCTGGGGACAAAAACTGCCGAGTAGGCTTTACTTTCGGGACAGATGATCTAGAGGTTTTGAGGCTCATTAAGCCTACTATAAACCAATGGTATGGCAGGGAGATCAAAGAGGTAAGACGAGGGAACGGAGTCTATCACCTTTCCTATCATAGTAAATTCCTTGTTGAATTCTTTAAGAAGCTTGGCTTCGAGGCTACCAAAGCAGAGCAAAAACGGGTGCCTAAGATCATCTTTATAGCTTCCAAGGAGGCGGTTATTGGATTTCTACAAGGGTTATTTACCGCTGATGCGACGGTAAGAGATAATCCCAAGAGCAATAGTTCCTGGATCGCCCTGACCTCAAAGAACAAAAGCTTACTACAAGATGTCCAGCCCCTGCTCTTAAACCTTGGGATTAAAAGCCAGATTTTTGACCGTAGCCGGCCAGCTCGGGAGGGTGCTTTTAAATATATCAATAAAGCCGGTGAACAAAAGGCATATAAATGTGACGGCGTGCTTTACGAGCTAGGCATCTTCGGAGAAAGTAGGGAGAGATTCTGCCAAGAAATCGGCTTTCTGGATGTCAAGCAAAGCCGCTTGAGAAACGTGAGATTCCAGCGATTCTACCGTCGGGATTTTACGGATAAGATCATCTCAGTTGAACCAACTGGCCTGAGAGAGGTCTACGATCTTACAGAGCCTGTAACGCACTCCATGATTGCGAACGGGATTGTAATTCACCAATGCGGTGAACAGCCACTTCTCCCCTATGAGAGTTGCAATCTCGGCTCCATCAATCTCTCCAGGATGATCGGCGAGGAGAACGGCTCCCCGGCTATTGATTGGACAAAGCTCGCCGGAGTGGTGAAAACGGCCGTCAGATTCCTGGATAATGTCATCGACGTAAATAAGTTTCCCCTCACCGAGATCGAGGAAAGGACTAAGTCCACCCGTAAGATCGGGCTGGGGGTGATGGGCTTTGCCGATATGCTGATAAGGCTGGGAATCCCTTATGATTCCGAAGAGGCCATCAAGACCGGCGAGAGCATCATGGAGTTCATCGAGAAGGAAGCTACCTCTGCCTCGGTGGAACTCGCCGAGGAGCGTGGGGTCTTTCCGGCCTTCAAGGGCAGCATCTACGACAAACGTGGCGCCCCGAGGGTGAGGAACGCCACCCGGACCACCATTGCCCCCACCGGCACGCTCAGCATCATCGCCGGCTGCTCCAGCGGCATCGAGCCCC
>QLUI01000435.1 GCA_018725345.1 Bacillota bacterium
TTCTGACTATGGAAAGCAAAAGAAATTTTCTTAAAAAATATATCTTAATTACTGGCATAAATGGCTTTATAGGTCAGCATATCGCAAGAAGGCTTCTAAAAGAAGAATATAATATCCTTGGAGTTTCTTTAGAAGACAATTGCGCAATTAATAATGAAAATTTAATATATAAAAAAATAGACATAACAAATTATAAAAGAATTAACCAGGTTTTTAAGAATTATCATATTGAAGGCGTTATTCATTTAGCTGCGATAGTTCATCAAAACCCAAAAGCCCGACTTAAAGAAATTTATTATAATGTAAATTATCGAGCCAGTAAAAACATTTTTAGACATTGCGTAGAAAATAATGTAAAAAAATTGCTGTTCACAAGTACAATCGAAGTATATAAAGAACAAGAGGAAAAGATAATTCACGAAAATTTTGAATGTAATCCTCATTCTGTTTACGGCAGAACCAAACTACTTGCAGAAAAATCTTTAATATCCATTGCTAATAATAAACTAAACTATGCAATAGTGAGATTAGCCCCTGTTTATGCAGAGAATTTCAAATTAAACATAAACAAACGAATATATATTGTTCCTAAAAAATTAGCTTATTACTTCAAAAAAGGGGATTATTTGTTTAATTTCTGCTCAATTAATAATGTAACTGATTTTATTTCAGAAACATTAAAAAACCCCGACTTTAAAAGCGGCATTTACAACTTAAGCGATAGTAAAAATTACAACGTCAGGCAAATTATTTCTTTAGAAAAGAAACAATGTAATTTAAAATGGGTTATAAGGTTGCCATATTATATCTGTTTGGCATTGATTTTTTTATATGAAAAGATATATTGCAAATTGCTAAAAAAAGAAAGTATCATATCTATATATAATTTTAAAAAATTGTTTAGAGGAACTATATATAGTAATATAAAAGCACGCAAGATAGTAAAAAATTTTAAATGGGATATTGCAAATACTTTATATAAATTTTAAATTAATGTTAAAAAGAATTTTTGATTTTATTTTTGCCTTATTAGGGCTCATATTATTATCACCATTTTTAATTATTATTAGCTTATTAATCAAATTAGATTCAAAAGGAACTGTTTTTTATCGAGGAGAAAGGGTTGGTAGATTTGGTAAAATTTTTAAAATTTGGAAGTTCAGAACAATGGTTGAAAATGCTGAAAAAATAGGATCAATACACGCTTCCTCCAATGATCCTCGCATAACGAAAATAGGGAAATTTTTGAGAAGATATAAGATTGATGAATTGCCGCAATTGATAAATATTTTCAAAGGGGAAATGAGTTTTGTTGGACCCAGACCACAGGTTAAATATTACGTAGATCTTTATAATGAAGAAGAGAAAATTAGTCTTACTGTCCGCCCCGGGATGACAGACTATGCTAGCATTCACTATATAAACCAAGAAGACCTTGTGGACGAAAAAAATGTAGATAAATCATATCAAGAAAGGATTGAACCAGAAAAAAACAAGTTGAGGGTAAAATATGCGAAAAATAACTCTTTCTTTATTGATATCAAGATAATTTTACAGACAATATTAGCAATAGTTAAGAAGATTATATTAAAGAAAAAATGAAATATCATATTAATTTTTATAGTAAAAGAATTTTAAAAGTTTTATCTAAAAGTAATGCTTAAAAAAACAGCTAAAATCAAAATGTTGTTTTTTCTCGCCGGAGACATAATTTTAATTGCCTCTTCGGTTTATTTAGCTTTTCTCGTTAGGTTTGAAGGGAGAATTCCGGTCCACTATTTATCAAACGTT
>QLUI01000436.1 GCA_018725345.1 Bacillota bacterium
GGTGCCGCAGCTTTTCGTGCTCAAAGCCGCGCAAGATCGATTTCGAGATCTGGACCATCAATCTATGGTCGATCTTAGCATCAACGTCGAAATCCGCTGTATCGAGGCTTTCAAACTCGGCAAGCGCCTCCTTTATCTCCCGCTGTTGTCGTTCCTGAGCAGCCTTGCTGTGATCCCCCAGACGGTCATCGAACCGGTGATCCCCAAGTGCGGTGGCGCTGACGGGAGCCTCCTCCATCCACCTGTCGATGAACCCTTCCGTGCGTTGGTAGAACTCGACTTGGCTGATTTTCATTACTTTCTCCCTCCTTCTCCTGAGCGTTTCCAGCTATTCGATCCCAATCAATTTGTAGTATTGCTCGAGATCGCCCTTCCAGTTTTCCTGCTCATACTCGGGGAGCCTCCTCCAGGTGCGGCGAGGTTTAGCGATGAGCTCCAGCACCTCAAAGTTGGTGAAGATGTTCCCGCTGTAGGTCGTCTTCACTACGAGGGCCGTGTCCAGCCCCTTGTAGGTACCACCCAGCGTCACGACCGTCTCACCGTCTTCTATCACACCGACGTCCGTGGCCATCAGCGCGACTTCCACGGCAATCTTCGTCCCTGGACCGAAGAGCTCCAGCGCCTTGTCCACGAACGTCACCGGGACAGGGCTATTCCAGCCCAAGGTCCGCCCCACGCCGGCAAATGGTCGCGTCCCCTGCACCACGACCGCGCCGTTCTTCAGCAAATGCTCTTTGACGTGTCGATACTCCGGACGACCGAGCCCAATGGGGATATCGCCTTTGGGGCCCCGGGTCTCGCCTGGGTAGTGCGTGACGACGATGAGCTTGATGTCGGTGCCCTCGAGCACCTTTAGTGCCCTCAAGGCGCTTCTTCCTGTCTCCGAGGCCACGACCATCTTCCCAATGTTCAGTTGGCGGGCCCGATCGCGGGAAAGCTCCAGGGCTTTTTGGGTGTTAACCTCGCCGCGATACTGAAAGTAGCAGGTCGATCTATCGAATCCCAGTTCCTCAGCCGATGTCACGCGACTCACCTCCTTGGTTTGATCCTTCTTATCCGAGTCCTTAGTAATGCCCGCAGGGGGCCATGAGTTTATCCATTTCCCGCAAAGTCGTCTCCTTTGTAGTAAATTGTCGCCGGACAGCCGAGACAGCGGGCAAGCAGTTCACACTCCTTGCAGATCGCTCCACAGGGCGCCACCTCCAGCTTCTCCTGTGGCAATCTGAGATCAAACTCCCCGGGATACGTGACTTTAACCCCATTCGTCACCAGAAGGGTAGCACTTTCGAGTCCCCATGCCTCAGGCGTGTCTCGAAAGGACTCCAGCCACCACAGGAGCTTCTTGGGGACAAAGTACGCCGCCACGAACTGATCGTCAAACGCACCGATGAATGCCACATAGGGACAGTTTTCGAATGCTCGAGCCAGTTCCTCAGCCTTCTCTGCCGATCCGGCCTCACCTATGAGAAACCCACAGACCGTCTTTTGTTTCATCTTTGCCGCCTCCTTATCCGCCGGTTATCGAGACATCCTCAATTCTGATGTAAGGGGTGACGAGCGACTCTATCCGCTCGGTCTCCCGCGAAAGCCCCGAGACCTTCGGCAGAAGCTCAAAGAGGTTCCCCGCGATCAGGGTCTCGATCAAAGGTCGGGTGAGTTCGCCGTTCTCGATTAGAAATCCCCCCTTGACCACGCCGGAGAAATCGCCGCTCACCAGTTTGGGGAACCCGGAGAACCGGGTGACTAAAACACCCCGTTTGACCTCGCTTATAAGCTCATCCTTGGTTC
>QLUI01000437.1 GCA_018725345.1 Bacillota bacterium
TGTCCATACTGGATTCCCGCAGCGCCTCATCGGCAGGAAACCAGCGGCTGCCCGGGTCGAGAATGGCATAGGGAGATTCAGGGAAGTTGGAATGTAGGGCCATATGTTCAAAACCTCCACTTCTCATTTTCCATAAACGCTTCCAGATTCAAGCATGGTATGCCAAAATGTTCGCATACGTTGGGGATCTTTGCCGCGTTCGGCCTCTTGACTTCTTGTGTAACGACACACCCTTCTTCCAAAGCCCAGGCATTAGCGATCACGAAAGGATCGGCGACAGGTTTCCCCTGAAGCCATTCTTTCTCCTTGACAAGCGCTTGGAAATGAGTAACCTTGAAAATCTTAGCGACAAAATTCAACTCGTCAGTGGTTGGTGCAGGAAAGAATTCATGATGATCCTTTACCCAAACTGATAAGCTGTCGCCATGTCCTTCAAGTTCATTTCTGACTTCCCGTACCGAGATAATGCGCCGTTCTAAAACGAGAGCATCAAAGTTTTCCCAAAGCGATGGGAAGCGATTTGGGTAGTAGTACTTGAACAGATCGATCAAAGAGCTACTGTCGAATACATAAATCATGCTCTTGTCCCTCTGGAGAGCAACAGATTCTCCAAGGCAGGCACATTTTTAACCTTCACCCCTAGATAATCTGCCAATTGTTCAACGGAAATTCTGTTTTGAAAATACTGACTGAAAGTTGTCTCCAAGTATCGCTTTCCAAGATAGGCGCCCACCGTCCTATGATAGTTGCCGCCTGTGCCCGCATCCTTCCTGGCAGATTGTGTCCAGTCTCGGACTCTTTCATCGTAAAATACTTGCTCAACTAATTTCCTATCAAGCAGTTTTCTGAGAATGACTTCTCTGCTGACATGATACCTATCGGCCAGTCCCTGGATCGATTCGTCATTGATGGCTATGCCTCTTATTTCGTGCTCAAAGTCACGATCGGGGACAAGAAACTCCCCGGTAAAACGATTGCAGAGAATTTCAATTTGACGACTGTCTCCCTCAAGGTAATCAAGATAATCGTCATGCTGTGTGTCTATGCCGCCGGTCCGAAACAATAAATGTGCCAACTCGTGGAAAAGCGTGAATATCTGCCGGTTTTTCGACTTACTGTTGTTCACGTAGATGATGGGGAATTGCTCATCATACAAACAAAACCCTGAGAATGTCTCGACCCGGAAGGCATCTTTGAAAACGAAGACCCCATGTTCTTCCAGCGCATCCCGCCAGACATTAAGAGCCTCCTCACTACTGGGCCATTGACTTTGCCTAGTCAAGTTGATTCCCAGATAGTCACGAACGGTGGCAGCCATTTCTCCGGCTGCCACCCCGGGGGCAAATGACAGATCGCGAACAACATGCCGTGTGGCCGGATTGGCATTATCGTAGAGTTCGGCGAGATTGAGCTGCATTACTCTCGCCTTACGAATCAGGAAGCGTATTCGTGCCGGCAGCCGTTCGATCGCCTGTTCGGGCAAGGTGCGAAATGATTGTTCTGGCGTTTCCTCCTGCGGTGGCTCAGGGAAGAAAAATAGCGCCAGCGGCCGCTTATAGATTTCGTAGGCGATACGTTCCAATTGGATATATGGCGGGCTGTCCTCGCCATTCTCCCAGGACAGGACAGTCTCCGCCGTAACGCCTTTGCGTTTCATTTTCTTGACCACATCATCTACACTCAAACCTACTGTTTCTCTGGCCCATTTAAGTATGTTAGGATTAACGGGAATCGACCCACTCATATCCTTACCTCCACAATCGTCATCGTGTCGTTGCCAAAGATGTC
>QLUI01000438.1 GCA_018725345.1 Bacillota bacterium
GTACTCGACCCACCACTGTCTTGGTGCCGCGGCGATGGCTGTTTCATCGGCAAGCGATGCAGTTGCGGTAGTTGCGGCAACAGTTGTATGCCGAAAAGGTCTCGTAGTAGGAGCCCTGCCGTCGGAATAGCGATAAGGGCGTGAAGCTATGCGCAGGGCACCATCCCACGTGCTACTTCTCGCTTGGACATAGTACTCTATGATAGTTCCACTAGGATGGCCAGTAAAAGTAAAGGAAAAGTTGCTGCCACTCTTGCTCATGTTGCCAAAGTGTCCTTCCCACGAAGCGGCCCCTGAACGTCTAAAAAATAATCCGACATTTGCTTGTGCGATATCTCCCGTACGCTCAAGAATTCTAAAATTGACGGTGTTTCCGCTAATCGTCGCACGGTTGATAAATGAGGTGTCCGACCCCCAGGTCCCCGGTGCTCGCCAGTAGAAAAAAGACGGCGGGTAACGACGACTGCCCATAGTGCCACTCTGTGATGTCGGGGTTCGCTTTTCCATATGCAGGTGTACGATAAACGAATTTTCTGCCGTACCACTCCCGCCCGTGCGGCCGATTACGGGAGACGTTGCGTTGACAGCTTGACCCTGGACGACATTTACGCTGGACAAATGGGCGTACATGGTTTGAAAGTGATAGGTAGCAGTGCCCTCAGTATGCTGGTTTTGAATAGCAACATGGCGGCCTAAACCCCCGGACGTCGACAAAACTGTGTGGACAAAGTGCACCCGGCTGATGTTCATCGTTGAAAAGAGAGTCCGGTTGGTAAGGACTCCACTAACCCAAGAAGACAAGTCAACACCACGATGTATTCTGGTGCCCCCTGTACTATCAGGGCGAGGCTGATTATACTGCGAGGTGATCGTAGCCCAATCGTCAGCGCCACTTCCCACATCGCCCACTCGATGCGGAGAGCGAGGCAGGATATGTTGGATCCCACTTAGCGTAAGGAACGGACTGGGGAGAGATTCATCTGGTTCGATTAAGCGTGGCTCTCCGGAGGCAACGTTAGCGGTGAAGAGTAGGCAGAAAACCACGCCTGCCATGAGCACAGTAGGTATGCGGAAAATATTGTTTTTTTTCATCGATAAGCCCTCCTATTATTTTTAGTTGTAGGTGGTTACCCGAAAGTGCCGTAAAGCCCCTTGCTTCAGCTATGGGGATATAAGGCACATCTTTGTTTTAAGCATTGTGAATCGTACCAACTTTTGATATAATTAAGACAATCCATCAACCGATGGCGACATGCACAAGTCGTTAAAACGCAAGGTCTTTGAGAACAGTATGCGGTTGCACAAAAATTGCTTTGTGCGTAAAACTGTAAGCACAGTCCGACACGACACTAAACTGTCTGTGATAGGTGGTAACAGCCTATCAGCCTAGACAGCTATATGCTCTGGTCTAGGACGGGCTGATGGCACAGCCCTGAACTTGGGGTCATACTCCGATACCAGAAATGGACTTCGGTTTAATCACCCAAGAATCCCCTGCCTTTAGGTATGGGGAGTGTCAATGCACTAAGCAATAGAACAACTTGCTACCACTCCCGCTACAAGCATCGAAACCACATGCCTCCTTTCAATATGTTACTTCAGAAACATTGTACCGCCCCCCCCCACCAGCCTTTCCGCCCTATATTTGGAAAACGTTACCAGGTTATTCCAACTATATCATGCCCCCCCCCGAAATGCCAAGGCGGTTTATGTTAATTCCTGGTTAATCTTTCTGAACCTCTCCCTGGCTTTAGCCAGGGAGAGGTTCAGGCTTGC
>QLUI01000439.1 GCA_018725345.1 Bacillota bacterium
AATCTCTATTAAAAGAGGAAAAACAAATTTGCGGGATGATTAATACAGCAATTCTGGAAGCGAAAAGTGATAATCTTCGGCGCGATTGGCAGAGTTGTTTACAGAGCTCATACCAATTACAAAAAAGAGTTTTTGATGCTATGAATCAAAAAGGTTGGTATTCACCGGCAAAAGCAGATCTGCAACAACTAACTCAAGTGCAAAATCAATTTCAAAACAACCAAATGCGATAAAGCAATGATCAGAGAAAGGGTTTTGGAAGCCCTTTCTTTTTTTTTGCCAATTCTGCCATAGTTTAAGCTGCAACATTTTACTGTTTAGGAGAAATACTAAAGTGAGTAAGATAGAATTTTTCACCAAGGGAGTGTAGCCAGATGTCTTTTATTCCTGAACCATGGAAGCATGAAGGAAATGAAAAGATGGAAATTGCGGAGGAACTCACTGCGACGGAGGCACTGGACCCGCCACATGGATCACAAGGATCTGCTAGCACATCTTTTTTACGGCGTTATTGGGGAAAATTGTTAAATAACAATCATAGGTGAGACTTCTGCAGACCATTGGTATCGTTATGGAAGACGAAATGCTAGCTGCCGCACTGGCGGTACCGCAAATTTCACGACTCATTAGTTCCGAAGAAACCTTACAGATCCGGCAGTATTTTTACCAGGCTGGGAGCAGAGCATACCCAGCCTGGTACCTTTTCGGCTGCAGAGCAAAAGGAGTAGCAGGCCTTGTTGAGCAATATTTAAAGCAGGGGTATCAGGTTTTCCTAGCACCTGCCAGTCTATTGCAGCCGAAAATCGGCTGTCAAATCATAGATGTACAATTTTGCGGATTATCCTTCTCTTCTTATCAAGCACTAATTCATCAGAAAATTCAGGTTTTGGGATACCTGCCGGAAAAATTCTCCTCTAAAGCAGTATTGGCAGCATACCTAAAAAAAAATGGCGGCCAAAGGTACCTGCCTGCTCAGCAGGTCTATTATCAAAACTCAGCCACAATTCTGCCATCAAGCAAAGAAGGTTTGTACATCCTTAAATCCCCATTCGGTGCTGCGGGCCGCAGTGGCAACGGTGAGCATTATACCGTTTGGCAAAGGGAGTCACTGGAAAAAGAGCTTCCAGCTGTTTTAGCCGGCTTGCCCGAAGGGGAGGGAGTCATCTGCAGTGAATTTATCATTACTAACGATCCATATGCGGCTTACGCAGACCATGTTATTCATAAAATGCACTTTATTGGCTCAAATTCTTACGGAACAGTTTGTCAACGATTTATCCATAGGTGTGACTGGCAGAACTTGCGCAAACAGGGTGTTTTAGCGCTGCCCGACTTTATTGGTGAGCCTCTTATTACAATTGGAACAGTAGATCAAATCTCCGAATTTTACCCTTTTGCAGCGGCGCTGGCATTTCAAGCAGGGCGCATCATTTATTCTGCCGATTTTATGGTTCCAAGCGATGATATACCCCGTTTTTTAGAAAGCAATAAGCTGGCAGCCACTTTTGCCGAACGCTTTGACCAATCAATGCCTGCGCCGATTGATGCCTACGCTGAACTAAGAATTTGAAAACTAACTCGAGCTGTAAAGTATCGGCTCTGATTTTTATGAAACGCCACTTTCTGCAAATTTTTTCATTAACTTTAACTTTCTCTGCTTTTCCATTTCTCTTAGCTCAGTACGCCAAATTTTACCGCTGATAGTTTTGGGTAAGCTGTCTACATACTCAATTTCACGTGGGTACTTATACGGAGCAGTCAATTTTTTTAC
>QLUI01000044.1 GCA_018725345.1 Bacillota bacterium
AATAATGCCTCCTGACTGAGTCAGAAGGCATTTAAATACATAGTTTCGCCCTTTCTGTCCCGGTCCGAGTTTGGCTCCAAGCAGTATTTGGGAATCACAAATTTTGCATTAACTGTGCAACTAAACAAAAAGGTGCGACTTGCCGGAACAATGCCACCCGTAGCCCAATTGTAGCATAAGTTATTCCAGGTGGCAAGGAAAGATTTCTCGCATCTTGAGGGGGGCAGACAAAAAATTTTTTAGTAATTTGACAGCATGATCCAAATCGTCTAGATCGACCATTTCGCCTGGTGTGTGGACGTAACGGCATGGTACGGAAATAACTCCGGCAGGAATCCCTTCTTTCGTCAAGTGGATGGCACCGGCATCAGTCCCACCGGCTGTAAGTACTTCATACTGGTAGGGAATTTCATTTTTCTCTGCTATTTCACTGAGCTTTTCTTTGATGCGCGGATGACAAATGACTGAAGCGTCCTTAATCTTAATGGTTGGACCCTTTCCTAGGGAAACATCCATGGTTGGCGCCTCCGGTGTATCACCTACCATAGTGATATCAACCGCCAGACCCAAATCAGGGTTAAGCCGGTATGTAGATATCCGAGAGCCGCGCAAGCCCACTTCTTCCTGAGAGGTAAAAACGGCGTAAACTTCGTTATCTGTTTTAACCAATTCCTGAATGGCTTTGATTAGGACTGCGCACCCGGCGCGATTGTCCATGGCTTTGCCAATGACGCGGTTACCGACTACTGTCGCTTCACGATGATATGTGGCAATATCTCCTACTTTAACGTACTTTCTGGCATCATCTTTACTTGTAGCTCCTATATCAATATAGAGTTTCTCCAGTGCCAATTTACTTAGCTCCTCAAGTTTTTCCATACCGACGGTGCCTTGGCTACCATTTGCGAAAATCACCCGTTGACCAAGAAGCACATGAGGGGAAAGCCCCCCCACATTGCTGAAGCGCAAAAACCCTTTATCATCAATATGAGTGACAATCATGCCGATTTCATCCATATGGGCGGCTACCATTATTTTAGCGCCGCATCCTTTTTTCAACGCATAGAGATTACCCATGTTGTCAGTGTAAGTCTCGTCCACGTAGTCTTTGATTTCTTCGCGGATAACCCGGGCGATTTGTTCTTCCCTGCCTGACGGCCCATATGTTTCGCTCAATTTCTTAAGAAGTTCCTTCAAGAAGCAAGCCTCCTTCTGCTATAGCATTTAAGATTCCTCTGGCCAAGCGCAGTGTGTTCTGCCAGTCGTCCAAATTGATGATTGACGCGGGAGAATGAATATAACGACAAGGGATAGAAATTACAGCGCTAAGGATGCCTGCATGAGTCTGGGAGATAACGCCTGCATCAGTTCCGGCTGTAGTTAAGCGCCGAAACTGATACGGGATAGCCTGTTTCTCCGCCGTTTCCACTACTAAGTCCACAATCTGCTGCGGCGCTATATATGTTGAGTCCATTAGTGTAAGGGCAGGACCATCACCAAGCTTTGTCACATAAGCTGGTTCCTTGGTGCCCACCACATCGGCGGCGGCAGTAGTTTCAATCACCAGCGCAAAATCAGGATGAAGGCTATAAGCGGCCACACCGGCACCCCGCAAACCCACTTCCTCTTGGACTGTAAACACGGCGTCTAACTCCAGCTCGAACTCTTCTTTCAACAACTCCGCCAGGACTGCACAGCCTGCGCGATTGTCAAAAGCTTTACCAATAAGACAGTTATCCCCCGCTTCCCTTACCGTTGCAGTAAATGTGCCATATTCACCAATTTTTACCAGCTTTTCAGCTTCCTCCTGGCTGCGCACACCAAGGTCAATGTAGAGGTTGTTAATGTCGATAGCTTTAGTCCGTTCATTGGGTTTTTGTAAATGAACGGCTTTAGCGCCGATAACTCCCGGGATACGATCTTTTCCTATAGCCACAATTTTAGACACCAAAACGCGGTCGTCAATACTGCCTACTTTGACAACTCGCAACAAACCGCTTTTCTCATAACCAACCACCATTAGACCAACTTCATCCATGTGGGCAGCCACCATCACACGCGGTTTGCGGCCGATCCCTTTTTTAAAGTAAAGATTGCCAAGCGCATCGGTTGCAACCTCCTCCACGTGAAGAGCCAATTCTGCTTTTAAGAGTGAACGCACTTCACCTTCGTCACCGGAAACGCCGCTTGCTTCTGAGAGTCGTTTTAAGAACATGACAATCCCTCCACAAATGCCAAATCTACACCGGCTATGAAATACGCCAAAAGGCGGCCGGAAAGTTTAAGATCATCCATATCCAAAAGCTCTACAGATGTGTGCATATAACGTAGTGGAATCGAGAGTAGTCCGGTCGGGATCCCGCCCCGTGTCACCTGGATAGCGCGAGCGTCGGTTCCGGTAGGCCCCGGATAAGCTTCAAGCTGGTAAGGCAACCGATACTCCTTGGCAACTCTAATGATTTCCTCGCTAATTTTAGGATGGATGTTTGGTCCCACAGTGATGCCTGGCCCATTACCGAGCTTGCATGCTTCATGTTCTAAAACGCCGGGCATTTCTCCATGGGTCACATCCACGGCGATGCCAATATCAGGGACGATGCCATATGTTACCATGGCGGCGCCACGAACTCCCACCTCTTCTTGCACCGTAGCCACAGCATACACATCCGCCGCGTGCCGCAAGCGTTCCAACTCCTGCAGGCAGGAAAGCAGCACTGCCACCCCAGCTCGGTCATCCATCGCCTTGGCCGCCACAGTGTTGCCGGCAAGCTGAATCAATTCTCGGCGAATCAGCGCCAAGTCACCCACAGATACCAATTTTTTCACTCTTTCTTCCGTCAACGCTATGTCAATATGTAAGTCTTCCATTTTATGCCCTTTGCCCAGTTCGTCAGCAGGAGTCAGATGCGGCGGCTTTACACCAATAACCCCAGAAAGCTTTTCTCTGCCATAGAGAATCACTTCTTGCCCCACAACGGTACGCGGGTCAATACCGCCCACTGCGGAAAAGCGCAAGAAACCGCCTTCTTCAATTTTTGTGACCATTAAGCCGATTTCATCCATGTGAGCAGCCAAAAGAATACGTGGCCGCCTCTTTGCGCTACCGCTACCTTTTTTTAAGAAGACCACATTACCCATCCGGTCTTGTCTTGCTTCGTCGACATGCGAGCAAAACGCCGCTCTGACTATCTTGGCCACGTACTCCTCATAACCGGATATGCCGGGCGCTTCGCAGATATCTTTTAAAAATCGCTTAATCTCCAAAGATGTACCCCCGTTCTGCAAGCATTAACAACAAGTATCTTCCCCATTCTACCATTTTTTCCTCTAAATCATCTTAACCCTAAAAGAAAAACCTCTAACAACAGAAAATTAATTATTGCGTTCTTTGCAAGAGCTTGCGATATAATCCCGGCATACAAGCGAGCTGATGGTGTGTACCCTCTTGGGTAATACAGCCTTCTTCCAGCACAATAATTTTATCGGCAAATTCCACAGTGGAAAGACGGTGAGCAATAATAATGGAAGTACGGTTTGTTAAAAGTATTTTCAAAGCATCCTGAATTTGTGCCTCCGTACGTGTGTCTACACTGGCAGTGGCTTCGTCTAAAATCAGAATGGCCGGGTCGCGCAAAAGCGCCCTGGCAAACGCAACAAGTTGTCGCTGACCGGCGGAAAGCAGACTGCCCCGCTCATTGACCACAGTATCATACCCCTGAGACAAAGCCGTAATAAATGGGTGAGCATGGACGGCTTTGGCCGCCGCAATCAATGCTTCCTCCGTAGCTTCCGGTTTGCCGTAGAGAATATTCTCCCGGATAGTACCATTAAACAAAAAGGTGTCCTGTAATACCAAGCCAATTTGACTGCGCAGAGAAGAGATGCTGACATTTGCAATATCATATCCATCTAGCAAAATGCGCCCGGATGTGGCGGTATAAAAGCGACAGAGCAGATTGATAAGGGTGGTTTTACCTGCGCCGGTTGGACCCACCACCGCCAGCGTTTCACCTGCACGCAACACAAAGCTAACGCCCTCAAGCACGTCTTGACCTTCTTCATAGGCAAAGCGGACGGCTTCAAATTTCAAATCCCCTTTGACATCAGGTAATTCAATAGCATTAGGACTATCCTGCTCCGGTTCTGTGTCAATAATCGCAAAGATTTTTTCTCCTGCCGCCAAGGCCGATTGGAGACCGTTGTATACTTGAGACAAATCCCGAATCGGCGCATAAAAGCGGGCGGTATAATCTAAGAAAAGATATAGTGTGCCAATAGGAATCATGGCCCAAATCACCTGCTGCCCACCGTACCAGAGGACAATGGCAATACCCAGAGCACCAATAACCTCAACAAAAGGCAGAAAAACGGAAAACAAACGAATAGCGTACATATTTGCTGCATAGCTTTCCATGTTCACTTGGTCAAAACGACTGGAATTTTCCTCCTCCCGGGTAAAGGTTTGGGTCACACGGATGCCGGAGATGCTCTCCTGCAAATTACTGTTCACATCTGCTATTTTTTCCCGTACAGCCCGGTAAGCACGAAGCACCCGGTTGCGAAAGTAGGTGGCGGTAAAAAATAGTAGCGGCAGTGTGGTAAAAGTAAGCAGCGCCAGTTGCCAATCTTCCCGCAGCATAATCACAATAATCCCTAACAAAAGCAACGTATCTCCCACAATGTGTGATAAGCCCGAGGAAATCATTTCTGTCAGCGCTTCCGTGTCATTAGTAACACGGGACATCACCCGGCCGGTCGGTTGCTTGTCAAAAAAGCGAAAAGGCAATCTCTGCAGATGATTAAAAATTTGCTGCCGCAACGAGTAGACGGCGGTGTGCCCCACTAGTGCCATCAAATATTGCTGACCAAACGAAGTGAGCCAATTTAAAAGATGCGCCAAAAGGAACAGAAAGACCAACAGATTAAGGCGGGACAAATCACCGCCGACAATGGCGGTATCAATGGCTACTTTAACAATGTAGGGGCCGGCCAACGTGGTCAGAGAGGAAAAGGCCATCAGCAAAAGCGCCAAAACTGCTCTGCCGCGGAAGGGGACGATATAGGAAAAGAGCCGGCGAAGAACTTTAGGGTCAATGGGGGCAGCGTGGTCAACAGTCTGTGACTGGTCAATCATGTGATCCATCCCGCATCCCCCCTTTCACGGGCTACAATTTTCCCGCCTAACTGGAGATCATAAATTTCCCGGTAAAGCAAACTTGTCTCCAGCAGTTCCCTGTGAGTGCCACAAGAGATAATTTCTCCGCCGTCCATCACCAGAATCAAATCAGCAGCTACCACGGTGGCAATCCGTTGAGCAATAACAAATGATGTCCGTCCTTTCATCAATGTGGCCAATGCCTGCTTGATTAAACACTCTGTATGAGCGTCGACACTAGAGGTGTAATCATCAAGAATGAGGATTTTCGGATTTTTTAAGAGGGCGCGGGCGATGGCTAATCGCTGTTTCTGTCCACCGGAGAGGTTGACACCTCTTTCCCCCACCAGAGTGTCATAACCTTGAGGAAGAGTCATAATAAAATCATGGATCTGAGCCGCCTTGGCGACAGATTCAATCGCATCACGCCCGGCCCGGGCATCTCCATAACCGATATTCTTGGCAATAGTTTCTGAGAAAAGAAAGGTTTCCTGGGAAACAAAGCCCACAGCGCGACGTAAGGACTGCAAAGTATATCTGCGGATATCGTTATCGTCAATGGCAATTACGCCGACGGTAGGTTCATAAAAACGGAGAATCAGACTTACCAGCGTAGTTTTACCCGATCCGGTGCTGCCGACAATCGCCACCATTTCTCCGGGTGCCACAGCAAAGGAGATGTTTTTTAGTGCATCTACACCTTCTCTGTAAGCAAAACTAACGTCGTGAAAATCAATTTTGCCGCTCACTATGGTCAGTTCCGCCGCATCGGGAGCATCAGCAACGTCCGGTTCGGTATCTAACAGCTCAAAGACACGCCGAGCTGCGGTGAGGGCACGCTGCGACAAGCTAACTACCCAACCCAGCATGCGCAGTGGCATCACCAGCATAAAGAGATAACTGTTAAAGGCGATCAATTCCCCCAACAATAATTGACCTCGAATCACTTCTTGGCCGCCGTACCATAAAATTGCGGCAGCCGACAAAGCTGTAAGAAAGCTTAAAAAAGGCAAGTAATATGCCCAAATGCGCACAGCAAAAAGATTCTTTTTTAGAAGACTAAGATTTTGTCTGTTAAATTTTTCCTCTTCCTCTGCTTCTCGTCCAAATGATTTAACCACCCTAATACCACTTATGTTTTCCTGCAACACAGAAGTCATATCAGCCAATTGTTCCTGAATAGCTTGGAACGCCGGTCCCACTTTTCTGCTAAAACTAAAGATAGCCATGACAGTAACGGGCAGCGTTAGCACAGTCAACGTGGCTAAACGCCAATGCATGGAAAAGATAACAATTCCTACACCCGCAAAAGTGACTATCCCCTGGAAAAGATGCACAATGCCAAAACCGTAAAAACGTTTCAGCATATCCACATCAGCAGTGGCGCGGCTCATTATTTGTCCGGTCTGCGTGGCTTCATAAAAAGAAAAGGAAAGCTGCTGCAGATGGACATACAGACGATTACGCAGGGCATAAATTATTTTTTGCGCAACCTTTTCCATAAGATAGCGCTCTAAAAAAGCAAACAAACCTTTAACTAATGTGACAAAAACTATGCCCACGGCAATCCAGGGCAAAAGAAAAAACCGCCCCCCCAACAGAGCCTCATCGATTACCACCCGAATGAATTGGGGGATCAACAGGTTCAGCGCCAACACCACTAGGGTAGAAAATGAGGCGACTAGAACTCGAGGCCAGTAAGGGACCAGCTCCATTAACAGACGCTTAAATCGCATCGTACCACTCATCTTCGGCTCGCTGCCGCTTATCTTCGATATTGTTTGCTGATTTGCTGTAAAAGATCGTAAACCTTTTCCGCTTGCAGCTCAGAAAGGGTACCAGTACCGCAACTTGGGGTAAAGAGCAATTGTTTGCGCATTCTAGCAGGGTCAACTCCTTTTTTCATCAGCACAGAAAAATATTCTTGCAAGCGAGCTAAGAGGTTTTGGGACGTTTCCTGCTCAACCTGCTGTGAGGTGGGCACTAAACCCCAGGCTAGAACACCTCCGCGGGAGAGAAATTGGTCAAATTCTGAAGCATAGAGAAGAAGAGAAGTAAAATAATGGTAGACATCAACGTTGACAATGTCAAAAGGCAATTCAAAGAGCAACGACCAGTCCACTCCGGCGCAGGCATGAACCCCCACAAAAGCACCTTCATCATGGACAGCATCAATCAATGGCTTTAAGCTCTCCTGAATGGCTCCGCGGGAGAGACCGACAAAAGTAGACTGGCCATAGCCGTAAATCCCGGGGTCGTCAATAAAGAGAATAACCGGCAGACCATGCCTTTTCAAAATCCGCGCCTGCCAACGAGCTTGCAGTGCCAACGTTCTTACGAGCACATCGCGTAGCTCATCTTGATAAAACGCCGGCTGAAAGTTGTCGTCTGTTACCTGAAAGCCCATGGTTACAGGGCCTACCAGTTGTCCTTTAAGATAGCGAACCGATGGCTGGTGAATGTGGTGCGAAAGAAACGAGTAAAAACCTGTTGCCGCCGCTTCTGGGAAGCCAAAACGTGCGGTAGCATCCGGAGTTATTTCAGCCAAAACTTCGCTGTAAAAGGCGGTCAGCCGCTCCAGCCAGTCGGCAGCATTGGTAGCGAAATAAGGCTCACGAGACGGGGCCTCCACCACCAACTGACGATCTAGCAGCGGCTGCAAATACTGACGAACAAAACCTTCCTCCTCACCGGCCGCAGACAGCTGTGGCCAGTGAGGGATCTCAGGCAGATGGCGGAAGATGATGTCAAGCGCCGGTTTTACATCTTTATGCGGCAGACTGCCAATAGCTGTAGCTAGTCCCCAGAAACCATTATCCATGAGCTACCCTTCCGTTCTAAACTGCTGTACCGCTTTGCGCAGTTCTTTCATCTTGATTTTGTTGGAAATTAATAAACCATACTCCACACTCTCTACCAGGGCATGCCAGCTGGCTTCAATAATATTGGACGAGACACCCACAGTACCCCAAGACCTTTTTTTGCGTTCATCAAGCGTTTCAATCAGCACACGCACTTTGGCACCGGTGCCGTCTTTGCCATCTAAGACACGCACTTTATAGTCCACCAATTGGAAATGCTTAATTTCCGGGTACACTTGCTCCAACGCCTTGCGCAGCGCTTGGTCAAGTGCGTTCACCGGACCGTTTCCCTCTCCTGCTGTAAAAAATTCTTGGTTACCAATCCGAACTTTTACTGTAGCTTCAGAGATAATATCACCATACTCGCCCCTTTTCTCCACAATGGTCCGGACACCCAATAACTCAAAAAGTGGCTGATGCACTTTAAATGCTTTCCAAATCAACAGCTCAAAAGAGGCCTCCGCTGTCTCAAACTGGTAGCCGAGATATTCAAGCTCCTTTACCTTGTCCAGAACGGCTTTAGTCTGCGGTGTATCCTTAGAAAGGTCTAAATCTTTCTTCCTTGCTTTATAGAGCACACTGCTTTTGCCGGAAAGCTCTGATACCAAGATGCGCCGATTATTGCCTACCAACTGAGGTTGAATATGCTCATAGGTGTGGGCATGCTTTAATACCGCATCCACATGAATGCCACCTTTATGAGTAAAAGCATTTTCGCCAACGTAGGGTTGTTGCTCCTGCGGAGCAAGGTTTGCAAGTTCCGCTACGTAGCGGGATAAACATGTGAGTTCCTCAAGTTGGTCTGGATGAATAATGACCATATTCAGTTTCAACTGCAAATTGGGGATAATAGTACAAAGATTAGCGTTTCCACAACGCTCACCATAGCCGTTTATAGTACCTTGAACCTGCTTAATACCCATTTCGGCAGCCACTATGGAGTTAGCCACAGCCATCCCCGCATCATCATGGGTGTGAATACCTAGCTTTACACCAATTTCAGTCTTTACCTGACGGAGCACGCGCTGGAGCGTAAATGGCATGAGCCCGCCATTTGTGTCGCATAATACCACAATATCTGCTCCTGCTTCCTCCGCCGCCCTAATTGTCTCCATCGCGTATTCCGGGTTAAAATGGAAACCGTCAAAGAAATGCTCCGCATCATAAATGACTTCCCGTCCCAATGATTTCAAATAACCGACGGAATCACGAATCATATTCAGGTTTTCTGTCAGTGTCGTCCCGATGGCGTCTGTCACATGAAAATCCCAAGACTTGCCAAAAATAGTTACTACTTCTGTTTCCGTAGCCAGCAACTCCCGAATATTTAAGTCGTCTTGCACGCGAACATCGGCGCGGCGTGTGCTGCCAAACGCAGAAATTTTACTATGTTTTAGTTCATATTGCCGAACTTTACGAAAGTACTCTATATCCTTTGGGTTGGAGCCAGGCCAACCTCCTTCGATATAATCAATCCCGAAAACATCTAGTCTTTGCGTAATTTTCAGCTTGTCGCTGACGGAGAACGAGATCCCTTCCCGTTGGGATCCGTCTCGCAGGGTAGTATCATACAATGTCAGCCTGCTCAAACTCTTCCCCCCTAAAAAAACAAGTGAACTCGTTTCAGCAAGCTGAAACATCGGGGAATCAGGTGGAGAGTCTACTCCACCTGATTAAAAATTCCCACCTACGCTTCGCTTAGAGGTGGGGCCTTAACCCAAAAGAAAAACCAAGATAAAACGGCTTGATGCTCCAAAACTTCGCCTAGAAAACATTCT
>QLUI01000440.1 GCA_018725345.1 Bacillota bacterium
TGCTCGATCTCTTATGCAACCCATGGAAACCAATGGTACGGGTCTCTCGGCTTATTGTGAGGAACAGTACGAAAAATGTCAGCTAAGCAACAATATATTTGAACTCAGCCTTTAACATAAACCGTCTTGACCTTTCGGGGGGGGGCGTGATATAGTTGGAATAACCTGGCAACGTTTTTCAAATATAGGACGGAAGGGCTGGTGGGAGCATATTGCCTGTGGTGGCGGTTGCCGGAAAAACTAAAAGGAGTTGAGTGAACTTGAAAAAATCGTTACGAAAGCTTTCAAATATTGCGATGAAAAAGATTGCTAAATGGTTCGTATTAGCTTGCGCCTTGTTTGCGTTTACAATGACTGGCGACATATTAACGCAAGGCGCATCCATTCCGCCCGTGGGCGAACCTCATGTTATCTCTACAACCGCTCTGCATGGTGTTCCTTCAGCTTCTCTTGAATGGGGAGCAGATCAGTTATTTGAGGATAAGGGAATATACAGCTTCACCGGCAGGAGCCCAGTGCCTTTTACCGGTTTATCGGTTGGGTGGTTAGTCATCGGCCATGATGCCGATCCCACAAGTTTTGAAGTAGCAATCCGCACCAGAAAAGATGAAGCGCCCTGGATGGAATGGATTCGCTTCTCAGGAGATATTCGCCCTGCTGAGAGCCCCTCCGGCCTCTTCTGGAGCCATTTATATACACCGAGCGACTTCGGTGTACACACTGACTTTGAAATAAAAATACAGCCTCCCGTCGGTATGCAACTTACTTTTGTTCGAGTCGCAGTATTTGATAATAGCGCTGTCCCCGGGGCAACCAACCCATATGAACCACTCAAGGAGCCTACTGCTATCACAGCCCTTGGCGCTCCCGCTCAACCCACCATTATCTCCCGTCTCCAGTGGCTGGGTGCCGAGCATCCTTGGAATGTTTCACAGATACCGATTACCCATGCTATCGTTCACCACACCGTTCACCCCAACGTCCCTCGAACTCTGGCCCAGTCCAAACAGCTTATGCGCGACATCCGGAGTGGGCATTTGGCCCGGGGCTTTGGCGATATCGGCTATAACTTCGTTATTGACAGAGAAGCTAGGATATTCCAGGGAAGACACAATCCTTGGCTTAGTACAACGGATGTTCAGGGAGAACATGCATTGCCTGCTAATAGTCGTAGTGTAGGCATTGCGCTCATCGGTCAATTCCAGCCAGGGGTATCCCCTACGGTAGGCCATCCCAGCGAATTAGCGCTTCGAAGCTTGGAAAGGTTACTGGCCTGGAGATTTAGCCAGCGCGCCTTGAACCCCCTGGGGATGGCTAATATTAATACTGCCTGGGGGACTCGAAACATTCATAGAATTGCCGGACATCGAGATGTAAGTGCTACGGCCTGTCCGGGGGATAATTTGCAGGTTTTGCTTCCTACAATTAGAACAAATGTTCGCAATTTATTGCCCCCCTGGCTCTATCGCGTTTTGAGCATGCATAAAATGGAAAGTAGCATTTATGAACCGCTTGTCAGTAATAACTACTGGACATTGTTCGGCTCTTACTCATAGACGATGCCAAATGCCAGCATATGGAAATCTAGTAATATGAAAGCCTTGATTTTACTGTATCTTGGTTCCAAAGCATAAATCAAAGCATCGTCTATGAGAAAGAGCCCATTATTCGACCGACCTGGGTTCTTGCGAATATAGCGATATTTCACTGACACATATTTAGCTAATAGGCTAAATATGTAATATTAATACTGGACAAGCTATCCGGAGT
>QLUI01000441.1 GCA_018725345.1 Bacillota bacterium
TTCACTTTGAAACCTCCCCGTCTTTAATCTGAAGTTGATCTGCTGCCGTGTGGTGGCATGAATAGTTGAATGAAAAGCCTTCGCCTACGCTTCCAATTATAACATAGCCTCTTCATTCTTGATACTGACGTTATGGTGTCAGTCAGGTCGGCTAACGATTGCCATCAGCCACCCGTCGGAGCGCAGCCGGAAGTCAGGCGGCTTTTCAAGGTTTAAAGCGACGGTCGAGGAAGGCGTTATGGTGCCGAGTGCTGATGACTCTAGACTCTTGACCACTAGATTGGACTGACCGGAGGAAGCGGGAGCCAATTATAAGGAAGAATCATATTGCTCATATCGGGTAATCTTCCAGGTGAGGATAATATCCCTGTATTCGGCCTTATTCTTCTTTCAGGGCAAGTTCCAGGTTTTACTTCTGACTCTGATGCAACAGGGTTCCTGAACAAGGCCTGCTAGTATTTCATAGTCTTTCTTGCAAAGTCCATGAACTCTCGAACGCCTAATAGTGGGTCACAAGATAACCCTCACTTCGTTCGGGTAAATTCAAATTGCAAATTGCAAAAGTCAAATTTTCCCCACCCCGACAAATATTACCTTGTCCCCGCGAAGGCGGGGAACGGGGCAAGTCAGTCTTATGAAGTTTTCCTCTTCGTTAATTTCACCCTCTTTTAACTTTTCGCTTCCAGGACAGACTTTATTCCGTGCCTGGCGCCAAGCTTATACATCTCAGCCTCTACCTTCCTTAATTCTTTTCCTAAGAAAGACTTAAGGCTTTCTCTTTCTAACTCTTCTGGACTTGTATCTAGAAACCTCGCCAACTCTTCTAATACCTGCATAATTTACCTCCCCGTCAAAGTTCCGCTGCTCTGTTATATACCTCTTCATCCACAGCATAGCGAACAGCTATACCCAGTCCGGATTTTAGCTTCGCTCACAATGTCACCAAATCTTTGAGTTGCTACCTCAAGCTGATGCTGATAGATTTGCCAGATAACCATTTATCTTTTCTTGTGCAGTATCAAGATTTTCCAGGGTTATTAAATCCTCCCATGCTGGGTGGTCATCTATTTCTCCTTCCCGAATTTTTCTTTCTAGTTCCTCCCCTGAAGAAACCTTATAGTGAGAAAGTATTCCCAGCCTGTCGAGCATGATCCCCTTTTTTCTTTCTTTCAAAAGTAACTCGATTCCCTTCTCCAGCAAAGAATCTTTGTCTAAGGCTACATACCCACTTATTTCCTCGATCATCCCGGCTTTCATTTCTTTACCCCCTGAAAACTAGCATCCTGGTCTATTTTATCATGATTTTCCACAATCCAATCAAAGGTCTTCTTAACGCCATCTTTCATCTTCATCTTAGGTCCATAGCCCAGAACCTTTCTTGCCTTTTCAATGGAGGCTCGCCGGCGGGTGATTTTGTCCCAGTCTCTTCTAGCGACGAACTCTACCCCATTATGGTTGCCCGTGATTTCATTTACCATATTGGCTATATCTATGACTTTAGTTTCTGTCTCAGCGGCAAGGTTGAAGGCGTCGCCAACGGCTTCAACCTTAAAAAGCTATACCTTTTCCATCTTCACTTCTTCGCAAGAAATTCATCTACTGTCAGCCCAGCCTTTTGAATCAATCCGCGCAGCAATCCTGGCGCCAGCTCCCGATGAGCTGGAATAGAAAGAGTTGGTCTTGTTTAAGGCAGCTTCCTCTTTTGGCTCTAAAATGCGTCCATGTTTTTCCTGTACATAAAGATAACCTTTAATGGCATCTTTTATG
>QLUI01000442.1 GCA_018725345.1 Bacillota bacterium
CTTTGTCAAGCCCCTTAACACGCCTTCTTTTTCAGTTTGATCATCCCGCAGCGGCGGGCCTTATGCCGGCGACGGGTCTATCGCCCCTGCAAGCGCACCCGTAGAGGACGAAGGCCTTCGGCCTTCGGACCAGGTTAGAGGATGCGGCTACAAGGGGGACTCCTTAAATCATTGAAATTTCTATGCCACGAGATGTCTTACGTAAGTGAGGCTACCACAAAATAATAATTTTGTCAATACCCTTAACACGCCTTCTTTTTTGTCGAGATACGAGTCTCAACCTACTTGTCTTAAGACAGATTACTGAAAAGTCCTTCGGACCCGCTAACCCGGCCTCGGCCACCCACAGCTCGGCTGAAAAACTGGGCTTTCCAGCGCTCTCTTATAAAACTACGAGCATTATCTCCAAAGCCTCCTGATCAATGATAAACTCCTCTGTTGATGGGTCGAGCTTTATCTTCCACTTCTGAAAGAAATCGGCGCCGACAATCACCTGGTATGCTAGTTCAGGAACAACAAGAAATATAAAGCTCAGATTATGCCCCTTCATATCCAAAAAAAGGTCTGTTGTCTTCTCCGCCCTCACTACGGCATTATTTCCGAGTTTGAAGGCCAGAGGAAAAGGCGCTTTAAGAATTTGTCCCAGTTCAGATGCGACACCTTCTCGCACAAAGCAAGCGGATGCGCCGGTATCAAATAACACCTCACATTTACGCTGTGATTTGCTTCCGGCAACCATTATCTCCTTCTTTATTATTCCCATATTTATTGATCTTCCTCCTGCGCTAACCACTCAGGTTGTCAGGCTGAAGGCTGTTAGGGTTTTGAAGCCGCCGCTCTTCTCATTTGGGAAGTCAACCCATCAAGGCATTGAGGCTGTAGGCTGAAGGCTGCTAGGGTGGGGAATTCTCTGGTTACCCGATAGATCAAAAGCACCACTCCGTCAGCCAGTTCAAACGCTCTGAGCTTCGTATGGTCACGCATGATTCCCTCCTACAGCCTAACAGCCTACAGCCTATCTACCCCTGGGCCTGCGGCCGGGGGGCAGGCCTGAGTAGTTACCGTTTTCCCTGTATTTTGCATTTTGCACTTTGAAATCCCTATGCCACCAAGAGGTATGCCGTACCTATGAAGATACAGGGCAGCAGCGGCTGTTCCTGACCCAGAGCCACCGTGTGTCCTCTCTTTATACCCTATACCCTCAGCACAAAGCTTCTGGTTGGCTCAAGCTCCCCAGTTTCTGGGTTCACCTTGAGACCCAGGGTTTCCAGCGTTTCTACCCCCAGCAATGGCTCATCACCCATAATCAAAACGAGGGTTGGTATCTCTCGGCCATTTATCCTGATGCTATCAACCACACCCACTTCGACATCAACCTCTCGGCTGTCAGCAAGCTTTGTCCTTCGCGGCTTTAACCTGGGGATGCCGAGCCTCTCAGCCAGCTCCTCTGGAATCGCGGTGAAAGTTGCCCCGGTATCCACCAGCATTCTTATCTCTTCGCCAGACATTGTACCCTCTAAATACGCATTTACAAATACATGCCCCACCTTTATCCCTCTCCTTCAAGTCCTCCTACATGAGACTCTGGTTACCGCTTCTTGCCAAAGTCCCTCCCCCCTCGAACCAGGTCCAGCTAAAACACTAGCACCTGCTAGAGTCGCCGCAACAAACATGCTTACCAGCTTCCTTTTCATTTCACCTTCCGTTTCTCTACTTCATTTGTAACTCCTGGATAACCCTCACTCCGTTCGGGTAAATGAAAAATG
>QLUI01000443.1 GCA_018725345.1 Bacillota bacterium
CAGTGTCCTCAGAAAGGCGTAGAACTCAGGGGCTTGCCCAAAGGCTTCGGCATAGATCCTGGCGGCCCCAGCTTCTCCCTCTCCCCTGAGGATCAGGGCAGCCCTCTCAGCCTCGGCCAGTAGAACCACTACCTCTCTATCTGCGCTGGCCCTGATTTTCATGGCCTCCTGTGCCCCTTCAGCACGAGCCTCCTTGGCCATCCGGTCTCGCTCCGCTCTCATCCGGGCAAAAACAGCCTCTTCTACCCCTTCAGGGAGGTCGGCCCTTCTCATCCGGACGTCTATTACCTCGATACCAAAATCACGGCGAGCAACCTCATTCACATGCCGGCCGACGGTCTCCATAATCGGCTTCCTCTCGACGCTAATTATGTCCCAGAGGTTGTGTCGAGCAATCTCCTCCCGTAATCTGGAGATAGCAATGCTATTTAACCTGAGCCTGGCCCCATGTTCATCTCTTACCGACTCGTAAAATCGGAGCGGAACTACAATCCGCCACCGGCTGTAACTATCCACCAGCAGCCTCTCTTTGTCCAGGGTAATGAACTCCGTCGCCGGGGCATCAGCAAACAGTATCCTTCGCTCCATGCGGGATACTGTTTGAATGAAAGGGACCCTGAAGTTTATCCCCGGTTCATCGATCGTCCTTATATACTCCCCAAATTGCAGGATGATCGCCTGCTCGGTCTCATCTATCACAAATACGGCTTCTTGACCCAGCACGAACAGGGCCACCACTACGATTATTATGGCTATCACCACTTTTCTCATTGTTCACCCCCCAGGTCCCTCAGTGGCAGAAACGGCATCAGGTTGCCGCCGACTGCGGGATCGATAATGATTTTCTCGGTTCCGACGAGAACCCGCTCGATCGTCTCCAGGTATAGCCTCTGCCGGGTCACTGCCGGTGCCATCTGGTACTCCGCAAGAATTTTGAGAAACCGCGCTGTATCACCCTCAGCCAGCGCTATCCTTTCGTCCCTAAAGGCAGTGGCGGCGTGTGTTTTCGCTGCCGCCTCTCCCCTGGCTCGGGGAACTATATCCCGGGCGTACCCTTCAGCCTCTCTCTGAAGCCTTTCCCTATCTGCCTTAGCCCGGACCACATCGTAGAAGGCTTCCCTGACTTCTTCTGGCGGGTCCACTACCTGTAGTTCCACTCTAATTACATGCAGTCCCGTCAGATGAGCATCCAGCAGAGACTGCAGAAACTCCCAGGTTCCTGCTTCTACATCAGGGCGACCCACGGTCATCGCATGATCAATATCCATGTTCCCGATAACACTGCGCAGGGCGACCTCGGTATTTACGCGCAGAGCCTCCTCGGGACCTTCAGTCCGGAATAGATAGGTAGGTGCATCCTTCACCTGATAAAGCACCAAAACCTGGACATCAGCGATATTCCTATCCCCGGTGAGCATCAGCGATTCCAATGGCATTCGCGCGTGTCTCGGCGGTCTCCCCGGCTCTTCCACTGTCCGGAAGCCGATCTCGGCCCTCCTTATCTCGAGCACATTGACCACATCATGGCTCTGAATTGGCCAGGGCAGGCGATAGCGCAATCCGGGGGCTGTCTGCGCCACAAATTCCCCGAATTGCCTCACCACGCCCACTTCGGCGGGCCCAACGATATATATCCCCCTTGCCAGCCAGATTGCCATCACAATCCCTATTACGATCCATACTATTGGCCCCATCTTTACCGGCTTGCGCTTTTCTCCACCCCGCATCCACCCGAGTATCTTCTGCCAGATAACTTCCCATGGCA